>RFIY01000006.1 GCA_003695505.1 Candidatus Dadabacteria bacterium
AACGCCGGCTCGCTGTCGAGCAGTTTCTGCAGCACGTCTGCATCGACCAGCGCCGCCGTGACCGAAGTCAATGCCTCGGCGTTGTCGGCATACGGAACCCGTGCCAGATAATCGCCCACACCAGCCATCTGCCCCGGCGCGATCACAGACGTGATCATGACCTTACCATCGCTGCCGGTTCGCCAGGTCTTGACCTTGCCCTGACAAATGACCCAGATCCCGCGCGGGCTATACCCGGCAACATAGATCTGTTCATGTTTCGAAAATTCCTTGGTCAGGCGGTGCCCGTTAAGCAGTTCAAAGCCCGATTCGGACATCGTCTTGAGGATCGTGCATTCATGACGACCAGGGCAAAAGCGGCAATCGAGAGAGCGGCGAGAACGGGACATCGGGGACTCCTTCCGTCCGGATGGGGCTGTGTATCACACTCGACACACTGCAACCGCCGTGCCAGAATTGACCCCCGTCAATGGAAGTGTCCTAACGTACTGCTACTACGGAACATTTTCAATGAGCCATCGCTCATATCACAGCGCGCGCAGTCATGAAAAGTTGACACACATCGTGAGACGAGCAGCGGATCCGCATATTTTTTGTTTGACTACAACGCGTTACGCCGTGTCTCACTTTTGAGACACACGCCTCGTCGCGGCGACACGCTCACATTCGGACAATTGCCCGGCTGCCAGATGATCCAGACTGATCCACCCTGCATCGGGCCACGACAACAGTGCGTACCCGGAATGCCGTTCGCGCACGAGAACGACCGCTCCAGGTGGCAGCGCCGCCCGCGACGGCGCTGTCGGCTCAGGAGCAACGCGCAACGGTGCGGTTCGCATCACGACGTATGGCACCCGGCTCTGCGTCATCGACCAGAGTACGCCAAATATGACGAGAAGCAATAACGCGATATTGCGTACGACGCGCCACGAGCTGCGGCGGCGCCACGCCAGCCCGACGGCCCAGATCGCAAGGATCGCAGCGAGGATGCCCGATGCGACTTCGGCGCGCAGCAGCGTCAACCACGCGACTGGAACGGCGCCAACCTGATCGAACACCGTCGAGGCAGCCGGCGAAAATGGCGCCTGCTGCACCTGCGTGACCGCGCACAGCACGGCGGCAACCGAATCACCATGATTGAGCGCCGCGAGTGCAATTGTGTCCGGTGTGCCCGCAAAGGCAGGCGCCGCAATCACACCGGTTGTCAGTACCAAAACGAGCGCGCGCCAGCCCATTATGTTGCCTCCCGTAGCAGTGTGCGAATCGCCTCGCGTGGCGACGCTGGCTCCGGCCGGTACAACGATTCACCGATCAGGCGACGCGCCTGGACCGCAAGATCATCATCGAACGCCGCGAGCTGTCCCTCGACCTGCCGCCAGTACTCTAGCGTGTCCTGCACACACGCCTGTTCAAGCAGTGTTTCAACGTCGATGATTTGCCGGCGTTGTCGCTGCAACCGACCACCCACCGCCAGCAGCAGCAACAGAACCGTTGCTGTGGCCGCACCGGCTTGCGCAATCCTGACCGACAACCAGCGACTCCAGCCGGGATCCTCCTGCACAACGATCAGCGCCACGTCAGCGGCGCCTCCGGTTGCTGGCGCAGCCTCAGGCGGCTGTCCCGCGATCCTGTCCATATCGTCCGGCGTCGCTGCCACAGATGCCGTCACAGGCAGCGGCGGCACCGGTATCCATGCACCCGCCTCTGGATCGAACCAGGCGGGCCTGCTACCAGGTTCCGATTTGACGGGAACGAGTGTCACGGGGATCTGCACGTCGAGTTCGAGATTCGCGCCGCGCGCGCTATGCCGGATCTGTGGTGCATCAGGCCAGATCCGCCAGCCCTGTTGCATCCATTCGTTGACATCCAGTGCCGTCGCGGCTCCCCGGCCATGCAAACGCAGAATGCCACGCCACTGCCTGGCCGACTGCTCCATTCGATCCCATCGGGCCTCGAGATGACCGACCGCGCCGATGAAACGCAGGCCGGCGGGCGGTTCTGGCAGTGGCAGTACCGTAACGGTTGTTTCCGGTACTTCGACACTGTTGCGGCTCGTCCGCGATCCGAACATGTCCCAACTGTCGAAGCCGAAGGGGCTCGGCGGCCGACCGCTGCGGCGCGGCCGCCGGTTCGGATACTCCACATCGAGGCGTGCGCCGGTAAGCGTCTTCGCACCCGCCTGCTCTGCAACGAACCACTGTGCAATCGTGATTTGCTGGAAGATGCGGTCACCACGCTGTGTACGACCGCCGACGGGTTCAATCTGGTCGGGGTCGATCAATGTTCGAATGCCCGCCGCCCGAGGTGGCGTCCAACCTACCGGGCGCAGATCGGTGCCATGCACGGCGGTTACGACCAGCGCAAATGGTTGCCCTTCGTAAACGGTGGCGGGTTGCACGCTGCGATGCAACTCGAAGTAGCGCGCATCCCCGGGTGGCTGCACAATGATCTCGATCGTGTTGGAGTGGACGGCCCCGTCTGCCGTCCGTATGATTGCCGGTCCAATCCGGTAACGCTCCGGTTTCTGCGCCGTAAATCTGTACCGTTGTGCTGTGACCTGCGACACCGTTCCATTCACGATTTCGACCCTGTTCTCGGAGCCCGCCGCGCGCAGGGACCCCTTACCGTCGTGCCGAAGTTCCTCTACCCGCTCGTCCCCGTTGGACAGGGTCAGTCGAATCGAAACCGGCTCCCCGGCGACGGTGACATACCGGTCGGCACTCAGCTCATAGGGCCGTTCGGCCGCGGCGCCCCGAACAACCGAAGCCACGATCAGCAGACCAGCGCCCAGTAGCAGAAGCGGCAAACGCAAGATCGACCGGTTCACCAGTTTTTCTCCAGATCCTGCTGTTCGCCCTGCAGTTGCATCGGATCCGCCTCCTCGAGGTTCTCGATCCGCTTGCGCAGCAGTACACCGATCTGTTCGCCATCCTTGGGCGCGTCCCCGTGCTGCGGCTTCGCGGCGGCAGCGGCCCCCTCCGGTCGGGATGGCTGTTGCGTGTCGTCCTTGCTCTGCGCCTGCCGGGCTGACGACGTCTGGTCCTGTGAATTGCTCTGCCCACCGTCCTGTCGCTGTTGCATTTGTCCGGTCGCGTCGGTAGAGGGTTCTTGCGACGTCTGGTCCGTCGCAGCGCCAGCCTGTTGCTGGCGCTGCTGCATCTGTTGCTGATATTGCTGCTGCAACTGTTGTAACCTGGCCTCGACGACCTTGAGGTTCCAGGCGGTATCTTCGTCGTCATGCAGCGCCAGTGCCTGCCGATACAGCGCCGCCGCGGTCTCAAGATCGCCGCCCAGCGCCGCCGCATTTCCGGCGTCGTGCAGCGTACGCGCGCGTTCGACCGGATCCGACACCGCCGCAGCCGCCGCGACAAGCGCGCTGACGGCCTCGGCATAATGCTCTCCCTTGAGCAGTGCCAGCCCAAGGTTTGTCAGCGCGGCCGGATCACGGGTCGCGGCCGCGCGCTGCCCATACCATTGCGCCGCCTCGTCCGCCTTTCCGTGCTCAAGCGCCTCGCGGGCTGCACGATCAGGGGTGCAGCCGGATGCCCCCAGCAATGGAGTGATCACGGCCACGATCATCGCGGCCCGCAAGGCGCGACGTTCGCGGCGCCAGCCCAACGGCAGCAACGACGCCAGCAGCAGCAACAGGCCCGCGCCAATCGGCCATTCCGCACGATCGATGCGCTGGCTCCGCGTGACGTCGGCCATGCGCCGCGCCTCGATCTCGGCCAGCGGCCGGCTCAAGGGGTTCAGATCGAGCGTCTGCCCATCGATCTGGACAAATGCGCCCCCCGTCTGTTGCGCCAGCACCTTCAGGGTTTCGATATCCGGCCGCGACATGACCAGGTCACCGTTGCGGTCACGCACATAGCCGTCGCGCGTTGGGATCGGTGCGCCCGCCGCGTCACCAATCGCCACGGAAAGCACGCGAATCCCATGCGACTTCAGCAGGTCGACACGATCCAGCGGACTGCCATCGCCCGTATGTTCGCCGTCGGTGATCAATACCATGGTCAGATCGGTCAGCCCCTGTTTCTGTACGAGGTCGATCGCCAGATCGAGCGGTCGCAGCAAGTCGGTCCCCTGCGGCCGGATCTGTTCCGGCGATAATTGCTCAAGAATCTCGCGGATATAGTCCGTATCCCATGTAAACGGTACACGCAGCCACGCATCCCCGGCAAACACCGCCAAAGCAAAGCGCAGGTCGCCGTGACTGTCGAGCAGCCTGTCGACGACATCGCGCATTCGTACCAGCCGCTCCGGCGCGACATCGGTCGCGTGCATGCTGCGTGACAGATCGACCGCAAGCAATACGGGGCGTCCCATCGTCGCCGATGGGAGCTCGCGACGACCCCACGACGGTTGCAGCAGCGCCACCGCAAACAGCGCCGTGGCCAGGATGCGCAGCACAAGCCTGCGCCGCAGACCACGGGCCCGCTGCGCACCGATCATCGAGGCGTGCACGTGCTGCATGACACCGCGATCGATCCAGCGAGACAGCGGCCACCAGGCCATCGCCGCCGCTACCACGGCGACCACGACCGGCCACGATTCAGCCGCCTGCCATCGCAGCGTGTCTAGCTCCATGGATACCTCGGTCGGATCAGCAGTTGCCAGAACATCACAGCAACGAGCAATAACAGGCCCGCCTGAAGCAACGGCGGGTATCG
This sequence comes from Candidatus Dadabacteria bacterium, assembly GCA_003695505.1. GTDB lineage: Bacteria > J088 > J088 > J088 > J088 > J088. The sequence goes on from RFIY01000006.1 coordinate 4,671, forward strand.
ATCTTCATAGAGTACGACGCGGCGCGCCTTGACGGTCGTGCGCTCGAGTTGATCGATATCACGGTACACCGCGCGAAGCTGCTCGATGTTCCGCGCATTGAAGTAGCGGCCGCCCGTTGTCTCGGCAACTTTCGTAAGCGTCGCCTCGTCGAGCGGCACCTTGAGCTTGCGAATCTTCTTGCCGAAAATCGTATCCACCGCGAACGGTGCCAGATCACCGCTGCCGATTCCGATGGTATAAATGCGAATCCCCTTCTCTTTCGCGAAACGCGCCGCGTCGGCCGGTTCGATCTCGCCGGCCGTCTGCGTGCCATCACTAAGGAAGATCATGACGCGGCTCCTGACGGGCGCTTTAAGCAGGCGCCGCACACCGAGCGCGATCGCGTCTCCGATCGCGGTCGCCTGTCCCGCGATGCCACTGTACACCTGGTCAATCATTTCGAGAACGAGTGCCGGATCGGATGTCAACGGCACCAGGGTCATGACCTTTTCCCCAAACACAACCAGACCATGCAGGTCGTCCGGCCGATTGCGCAAAAATTCGGCCAGCACCTGTTTTGCGCCCGCCATGCGCGTCAGTGTCTTGCCTTCCGTGCCAAAATCGAGTGCTTCCATACTCTGGGAAGCGTCGAGTACATTGAGAATCGCAATCGCATCCAGCGACGCCTGCTCGGGCTCGACGCCGTACTGGGGATTGGCGAGCGCGGCAATCAGCAGCAACGTGCTCAGATGCAGCGCCACCGACGCGCCGCGCCAGCCACCGGCACGCACCCGCATCCCGCCCAGCGGCAAGCGTTCCTCGCGGCGTCGGCGCAACCAGACAACGGCGAGCCAGACGACCAGTGCCGCCAGCGCCAGCCACGGGTGTTCGAGACGCCAGTTGCTCATGGAGACTCCTCTCGCTGGCGTTCCGCCTCCTGTGCCAGAAGCGCCTCGGCCTGGCGAGCAAGTTCCTGAAGCTGTTCGACCGCGCCCACCAGCGCAGCCTCGGGTTCGGCCGGCGGCCGATACTTGATGTCTTCGAGCGCACAGATCTCACGCACGAGCCGGTCGAGCCAGACCCGATGAGACGGATGCGCCGCGAGCCAGTCCGCCGCCGCCCGGCGCAGTTCATGGCCGGTCCACTCCAGGGCAGGCATGGGGGTGCGCGCCTCGACATAACGTCGCGCGATCTCGGACAGGCGAAATGCACTTGCCTTGTCGAGCTCACGATACTGCTGCACCAGGGCTGCACAATCCGTAATCAGTTGCTCGAACGGATCCTCGACAACCTTGCGCTTGCGGTGCCTCCAGAGCCAGACCAGCAGCCCCGTGGCCAGCAACAGCGCAGACAGTATGATCCACGGCAGCCACTCCGCGAGCGTCCGCCGTATCGAGCGCAATGGATGCTCCGGTCGCAAATCAAGGCTGGCCGCCGCGCCCGGCGGCACCTCGACGAAACGCCGCTTTGCCAGCGCGACCGCGGTTGTACCGTCGGGCCAGCGCAACGACCAGACAATCGGACGCACCAGATATAGTCCCTCGCGATCCGCCCGCAACTGGATACGCTCGCGAACGACCCGCAGGGACTGCTCGATCGTCGTCTCGCGCGTGACGACGCCCCACGTCCAGTCACTCAGCGCATCTGCGTAGTTGTCCGCTTCGATCGTAACGGCGGCCGGCATCCGACCCGTTACAACCAGTTCGAACGGTACGCCGACAGCCGGACTGGTTGTGGAGAGGGCGGTCTCCAGCGGCAACGCCAGCGCCGCAACAGGCTGCAACAGTGCAGACAAGGCAAAGGTGATCGCCAGCACGCGGATCATCATCGACCAGTTGTCAGCATCCGGGCAAAAGCCGCGGCGAGCGGCTCCGTATCATCGACGCTGACGACGGGAACGCCCGCGATGGTGTCCGCGCCCCGTTGCGCACGCCAGCGTGCCACTCCACCGGTTTCGCTGTCGTAGCCGCGCAGGCCGATTCGCCCCGGGTCGAGCCGTGTCTCGACCCGTACCGGGATCAACTGCGTCTGCCGCGGTACGCCATCGGGGACATCGCGCCACAACTTGGCCGGTACGAAATCGGAGTAGACAAATACGATCTGCGGGCGTGGCGCGAGACTCCACAATGTCTCAAGTACCTCCGCCGGCCGGTCGCTGGGACGGTATGATCCGTCTGCGTCCGCCGGGAGTTCATCAACCTGGCGGAGGACCTGCTGCAGCCCCCGTTCGCTTCCGACCTGTGGAGACACATATTCGACGCCGTTGCCAAACAGCACCAGCCGCACCTGGTCGCCGCTGCGTACGGCCCCGGCCGCCGCGGCGGCCATCAGACTCGCTGCGGTATGCAACCGGGTGCGCACCGCGCTGCCGACGCGCATCGAATTGCTCGTATCAAGCGCCAGTGCGATGCGCAAACGGCGTGACTCCTCAAACTGCTTGACGTGCGGCACCATGGTGCGGGCTGTCACCTTCCAGTCCATCCGCCGGACGTCATCGCCGGGGGTGTACGGTCGACTTTCGGCGTAGTCCAGTCCCTGGCCCTTGTGACGCGACCGCCAGCCGCCAAACAGATCCGAGGCTGCACGCCGGTGCGAACGCAGCGGCAACGTGCGCACGTGCTGCACGAACGCTCTGTCGATCAGGCCGCTCAAGGCACGAGGACGCCTGTCAGCATTTGCCCGATCAGGTCATCGGTCGTCACGCCGCGGGTCTCGGCGGCGAATGTCAGCAGCAGGCGGTGCCGCAACACCATCGGCGCGACGTCCTTGACGTCCTGCGGCGTAACGAATGCGCGTCCGTCGAGAATGGCGCGCGCACGGGACGCAATGCTCAGACCGAGCGTTGCCCGTGGACTCGCACCGTATTCGATCCATTCACTGAGCTCGGACAGACGATAGTCCGTGGGTCGACGCGTGCAATCCACCAGACGCACGATGTACTCCTCGACGCGGGGATCGACATACAGTGCCCGCGCCAGATCCCGACCCCGCAGCAGCACCTCCCGCCCCGCGACGCGCTGAACCTGCGGCTGGCCGTGCTGAATCCGCCGCAGGATTTCAAGCTCTTCATCACGCGTCGGGTGCTTCAGCAACACCTTGAGCAGAAAACGGTCCATCTGTGCTTCCGGAAGCGGGAATGTACCCTCCTGCTCGATCGGATTCTGTGTGGCCAGCACCATGAATGGCTCTTCGAGCGCGAACGTTTCCCCCGCCAGCGTGACCTGGCGTTCTTCCATGACTTCGAGCAGCGCGGATTGCACCTTGGCCGGCGCGCGGTTGATCTCATCCGCGAGAATGATCTGGGCAAAGATCGGTCCCTTGCGCGTCGAGAACTCGCCACTCTTCGGATCGTAGACTTCGGTGCCAACAACGTCACTTGGCAACAGATCAGGCGTGAACTGGATGCGGTGAAACGCGAGATCAAGCGCGCCGGCCAATGCCTTGACTGCCGTCGTCTTGGCAAGGCCAGGCACGCCTTCGAGCAACACATGGCCATTGGCAAGCAATGCGATCAGCAGCGCATCGACCATCGTCTGCTGACCGACGATGACGCGCTGAAGTTCGGCGCGGATGGACTGCAGCGTCGGCAGCAGTTCGGCGACGGCCGCTTCGTCCGCACGAGGCTGTTCGGACATCGGATATGATCCTTTCGGCAGAGGATGCAGAAACCTGTACCTGAAAATTGGGTTTGACCCATGTTACCCTGCGACTGTTCCCGACGAAATGAACCGGAGCTGGCGATGACAACATCTGACGAATGGCGCGGCAAACTCGACCCCGAGACCTACCGCATAACACGCGGTTGCGGCACGGAGCCACCGTTCCGAAATCGCTACTGGAATTGCAAAGAGGACGGCGTCTATCACTGCATCTGCTGTGGCGCACCGCTGTTCGACGCTACCGCCAAATACGACTCCGGCACCGGCTGGCCCAGCTTCTGGCAACCGATTGACAGCGCGCATATCGGCGAGCGCCGCGACGACAGCCACGGCATGATCCGCACCGAGGTCCACTGCGCTGCCTGTGGCGCGCATCTGGGTCATGTGTTTCCGGACGGACCGCCTCCGACGGGGCTGCGTTACTGCATCAATTCCGCTTCACTTGAGCTACGTCCGCGCAAGTAGTACGGCAGCAGTCCGGCGTCAGAACGGCTGGACGCGCACGATGTCTTTCGCCGAAACACTTCCGGCGAAGTCGTGCAAATACAGCCCCTGACCGCTGTCATCGCTGTAGACGAACGCATGGGGACGGCCTGCCGCATCAATGATGAGCCGAGTGCTATCGGGGTTCAGAAACGGCGCATCCGCCGTACCAACGAGCCGACCACGCAACCACTGCCCACCGACCCGGATCGCGACGGCTGCGCTGGCAACACCGCCCGCCAACCAGCCATAGATCACCGACGGACGCCCCTGGGCATCCACCGCCAGATCGAGACCAGGCCCCGCGGTGCCCGCTGTTTCGATCGGCTCAACCTGCCACTGACCATCCTCACGAACGGCATAGTACAGATCGAAACTGCCTGACGTCACGAAGGCGACGTGTGGTCGTCCTGTTGCATCGAATGCCAGCGCCGTCGCCTGAACGCCACCGGCCGACGACGCAATGGTCGAAACGCTCCAGCCAGCCTTTGTCTGCTCCACGTAGCGAACTTCACCCTGCGTCAGGTTGCCGTAAACGATCCCGACACGCCCATCCCAACTTCGCGCCGCGCTCGCAAACAGACCGGTATCGCTGTCGGTTTCAATCGTTTCGCGTGTCCACGAGGCGTCCTGGCCCCGATAATGAACGAGCTGGTCCATGCCACCCACTTGCTGGCAGACGATATCGACCATACCGCCACTGTCCGGCAGCACCGAAGGATAGCGACCGATATCACCGGTGGCGTCCACGAGCCAGGTTTGCCACGCACCTGTTGTCGTCCGGCGGGCGTAATACAGATCACGGCCGGTCTGGTTGAACCACGCGGCGTGGGCCACACCATTGCTCAGGGCGATCGCGTTTTGACCGACGATGCCAGACTGGACGGTCACCGTTTCGTAGTGCCATGGACCCGTCGCATCGTGGGCATAGACCAGCCGCCCGCCCGGATTGTACAGCAGGTGTATGCCGCTCGGGTCAAGCGCCGCATCCAGTCCGCCCTGGATGTTCGCTTCGCGATGAAACACCTGCGGCAACGTTCGGCGGCCGCTCGCATGCATATGGTAGACGCCGCTCAGTCCCTGAATCGTCAGAAGCAGGTCGGCTGAACTGTCTTCGCGCGCAACAATGGCGAACTTGCCTGGCGCGCCCTGCCGATCGACCTGCACGGCGTCAAACGTAACGCCGTCCGGACTCGACAACAACCAGGTGGACGATCCTGCAGTTCCTGTGCCGTATGCGGCGAGCAGCCACTGACCGAAGCGATCCATATCCGCAGACAGCAAAAAGTGGGCGATCCCGGTCGGTAGCGTCGCAAACGTGACCGACCAGCTACCCGATCCGGCGTCGCGACGCGCTGCGTGCAGGATCTGGTTGGCAGGCGATTGTTGCGTCGTATAAACGAGGCGCGTCGAGCCATCGGGATGGACGCGCAGCACCGATTGATGGCCCGCATTGGTATTGGCATCGAGAAGTGCAAAGGACCATCCACCACCTTGCTTACGCGCGTAGTGCAGCCCATTGTCGCGCCAGACCAGTTCGATCACATTACCCGCCACGGCGAGTGCCGGATCCTCGATACTGACCACGCGCGATGTCACGGGTTCGCGGGACCACGTCCCGGTCGCGTCCGTCGCATACCACAGCGTTCCGCCGATGTCGGAAAACGCCAGATGCCGTGCGCCGGCAGTGTCGATCACAAACGCGATCCGACCCTGCGTGCCCCAGCCGCCGGGGTCGCTGACATCCCAGGCGCCCGCATTCTCGCGCGCGAGGCGGATTTCACTCTGTTTTGCCCAGGCCATCTCCGGAATGCCCTGGGGATCAACCGCGATAACCGGATAAATCCCGTCCGATGACACCGTCGTCACGCTCCAGCCCGCAGTCGTTTCTTGTGCATATTCGATCGCGCCATTGTTGCGCCAGACCGCGCGCAGGAAGCCGTCGATGCCACGCGCCGCCGACAACTGAGTCGGGGTTTGCGTCGCGATCTGTTCGATGGTGTCGAACGGCATCGCAAACGCGCTTTCCTGGACCTGGCTGTTGTCGACATTACCGGTTTTCACGCGCAGATCGCCGTTGACGCGATCATCGCCATTCGGAAGCGTCGCCGTCCACTGACCATCGGCGAACAGTACGCTGTCCGTAAGTCCGTCGCGCGTCGATGCGGACAGTCGTCCAGACAGGCTGAAGGTGCCGGCATTCGGCCGGTACCCGAATTGCCATGTCCCGTCTACATCACGCAACCAGAACGCTTCGTCGACGGGCGCAAACGGGACAGTGGCCACGACATTCGACCAGGCCGAGACGAGCCCCAGGTCGTCCAGGGTCCGGACGCGCCACGAATGCAACGCGCCCGTCGTCGCGCTGACATCGGCCCGGAATGTATGCTGCAGCGCGCCAACTTGCGCGATGGTCACAAAATCGGGCTGCCCGCTGACGAGCTGCTGCACCTCGTACCCCTGCAGCGTCGGTTCGACGGCGGAGAAATCCGACCAGGCCAGTTCCACCTCGGTCTGGGCCACGGCAAACAGATCCCCGTCGAGATCGCGGATCTGCAACGCGGGCACAGGCGGCGGCGTTGTATCGAGCACGATGCTGCCTGCGTTCACGCTGCTGTTGCCGGCCGCATCGCGGACCTCGACATAGAGCGTTTTCGTCCCGTCTCCCGTCGGCAGCGGCCACGGGAACGCCGTCCGCAGCGGCTCCCAGACTGCACCGCTGAAGGTGGGTAAGGTGCTGACGCGCATCTGTTGCACATCGCTGCTGACCCCGGACAGGGTCAGCCAGACGACGCCCTGCGCCGTGCGACCGCTGATGCCTTCGACGCCTGTCACGGCGAGCGACGCCGTCGGTGATTGCCGATCTACATCGACAACCGCGCTGACCGGCAACGACAGGTTTCCTGCCTGATCCACGGCCTGCGCCCAGATGACACGTTGCGCCGTCGTACCGGCCGAAACCGGCGTCAGCGCCCACAACCGCGTCGGATCGGGCGACAGCTCGCCAGCCGAAGCGAGCGTCTCCGCGGAATCGTTGGCGATGCGGATGCCGCGCACACCGCTGCCCTGATCGCTGGCGGCGACCATCAGCGTGATCACGTCGGACGGCACCGTTGTTGATTCGGGCGCCAGCGTCAGCACGGGCGATGCGGTGTCAACCCGCACCTCAGTCCAGAGGTCATCGAGCTGCTGTCCGACGCTGTTGCGCACCCGAACGCAAATGCGCCACGGACCGTCCGCCGGGACGGTGACCGAAGTCGTTGCCTGATATTCGAGCCACGCGCTCCAGCTCGCCGCGCCACAGGCCACCCCGGCGGTGACCGCTGCAAGGCTCATCTCACTCGCGCCATTGAAGGCGCTGATCTGCAGGGCAACGGCACGGCTGTTCTGGATTTGACCGCCCGCCGGGTTGACGAAACCGGTCAATGGATAGAGCAGCAGATCCGGGAGTTGCACCTGATCCGTCGCCGCGAGTGCGCTGTCGCTGACCGTAAAACTACCGGTCGTGTACCGGGGATGGGTGACCCGGCCGCGTACCGACCGACTGCGACGCGGCACATCGACGCGATAGCGACCGTCAGGGCCGACGATCGTCGACCAGGTCTGCTCTGTCCCGACGGACGGGGTGTTGGCAGGCGCACAGGACAACCCCGGCGGAACTGTATCGTCACTGGTCACCGTGACGGCGACGGCCGCTCCCTGCGGGCTGCCGTCGTCGGCGACACCGATCCGGCCGCTGAGCGCCACGGTCGCCTCGCGCAATTCGAACGTACCGGCGTCGAACGATGCGTCTCCGATGCTCGTTGCGACAATGATCTCGTCGAGCGGCTCGTATCCGTCCACTTCAGCCTCGATGCGCCAGGCGCCGGCAACGGCGTCGGTAACGGCGAAGCCCCCGCCGGTCGCGGTCGTCACATCAATGCTGCCGAGCGGCCCCGTCAGGCGGATCGGAACCCCGGCGCAATAGCCGAGTCCGTCCAGCAGCAACCGCCCTTCAAACGCAGATTCCAGATCGACCCGCGCGTCGAAGGAAACGCCACCCGAGTCACCCTGTTCCGCTGGCTTACACGCCGCAGCAAATACGAAAATTGCGCAGAAACGCAGGAAAATGCGCACGCCCATACCTCGCTCCCGTCAGACTCAGACTGCGTTATCGATTCGCCGAACCCCCACTGTAGAACCATTGTCTCACAGAGGAACGCGAAATCTGTGATCCAGATCACACTCTGGCCAAACCAGGAAAGGCGGCGAATTCACGGCAGTTTCACGGTTCCGGCGCGCACCTGCTCCAGAAACGGCTCGAACAGGTAGTCAATGTCTGGCAGCAGCGCCTCGATCGACATCGGCAAGGTCTGAGCCAGTAAATCGAGCGCAACCAGGCCGTTCAGCGTGCCGTCGCCCTCGGCGGCAAAGCGGAGCCGGTCGGCAAAGGCCCGGTTGACGGTCTGGACTTCCTCGTAGATCGCGGCCAGACCTTCCAGGTTGAATCCCACATCGAGTTCGCGCAGCCGCGCGATATAGCAGGCAAGCAGGTACGAACCCGTTGCGCGGAAGAGCGTCTCCTCCGGGTCGGCAAACGGCAGATGGAAACGGGCCATCGGACGAAAAAAGGTCAGGTGCGGACAGTCGCTGGTCGCCATCACGAGTCCGATCAGCGATGCGAGCGCCGACTCCACGGTCGTCTCGGCGGAAATGACGCGATTCTCGGTTTCGACGCGCACCTTGCACGTTTCGTACGAATAAACGCGTTTGAACCCCTCGATGACCGTGACCAGATTTGCGGCGGGCGGACACTGCGGCGCGTCGGCCGGCTTCAGCGGACAGTTGCTGCACTGCTGGTGCTCCAGTTGCGTCCAGACCGGCAATTCATCCGGTGGTTGCGGATCAACGAGCTGCATTGTCCGGGCATCGAAGCGGAACGCGAAGCGTTCATCCGCCTGTCCAGGGACCGTAATCTCCCAGGCAATTGTGATGGTGTCCATCGGCGACCTTTCCTGACGCGGGAATGTTGTGCAAACATCCTCCCCCACGATGCCACGCAAATCAAGCCGCGACTGTGACCTGCGTCACAGTCGTCCCAAAGCGAGACAATGCGAATGGCATCGACCTTGCTTCCGATGTCCCGGAATCGAAGTCAATTGTCGGAGGCCGCTGTGGTAAACCTGATTGAACGTATGTTGGCCGCTGTGCTGTTGTTGCCCGTCCTGATCGCGGCGCCGGCTCAAGCGCAAGACCCAGCAGCAGAACCGAATGAGCACAGACGGGCCGCGCTCGCCGAGGTGCTTGCCGCGGATCAGGTTCCGGCCCTGGCGGTCGCAACGGACAGTGCCCTGGAAACCATCGCCATCCGCCCGGATATTGCGTTCGCGAGCGATCGTCTGCAGAACGCCACCGATGTTCGGCCCTGGAAGCGGCGTATTGGCGCGGACGCACAGGCAACGCCAAAACCCCAGGTTCGCAACGATCCGGCGGCAGTACGCCGCGCGCTCGTCGTCGGTCTGCAAGGGGCGACCACCTGCTGGCAGCGGGCCCGCCTGACGGGCATGCGCGCATCCGATCTTGGCATCCAGGCGACATTTGCCGCCAATGGGCGCGTCGAACGGCTTACGATCCATGGCGGAGATGGCGCCCGGGACGAGCAACTGGGCCGTTGCCTCGACTATGTCGCACGCAGGATCCGACTGCCGGAACCACCCGGAGAACGTGTCTTCGTGTACACCCGCGTCGCCTTCGCCACAGCAAGACCATGAAACGAAATGGCCTCTTCGTCGCCGCGCTCCTGGCGTGGCTGCCAATTGCGGTGGAGATCGCATCGGCGGCATGCCCGCTGCCGGTCAAGGTCGAGGCGCTCGATGCGGCCGGACGAATTTTGGATACCGGAAGTGGCTTCGTGGCGCTTGACGGACGGGCCGTCATTACGGCCGCGCATGTCGTCGCAGACGCACATTCCGTTCGTATCGAGACACCCGATGGTATCCGGCGTCTGGCCAGAACTGCGGATCGCGACGTACGACGCGACGTCGCCGTGCTACGACTACGGGGCCGCGGGCTGTCCGTCGAAGGAAACCCGCAATTTCGCAGTGCACAGCGTGGCGATGCGGTAGACACCATCGGTCATATCCCGACGCTCGGGTTTGTGATGTTTTCGAATCGTGTCCGCGCGACAAATATCCCGAGCCAGATGGGGCCAGTCATTGAAACCGAGGCCCCCTGGGTCGCTGGCATCAGTGGCGCCCCACTGGTTACGCCCGATTGCAGCGTCGTCGGCCTGGCCTCGTTCGGTACAAACGAACCGGTCCCCCACTACTACGCGATACCGTCCGTGGTTATTACCGAGCTGCTCCATGAAGATTGAAGGCGCCGCGAGCGCGCTGCTTGGCATCGTCCTGGCAATTCTGCTACCCGGAGGCGTCCGCGCCCACAGACAGGCCCTGCCCCGCGTCAATACCGCTCAAGCACTTCGACC
>RFIY01000040.1 GCA_003695505.1 Candidatus Dadabacteria bacterium
CAACAACGGCGGTGATGGTTATGTGGCGGCAAGGTGGCTGCAACACTTTGGCCAGCCCGTCCAGGTGCTGGCACTGGCGCCCACTGAGTCCCTTGCGGGTGACGCAGCCTGGGCCGCGCAGGTGTGGGGCGCAGTCGGCGGCAGGACCGAGCTGATCCCGTCGGACGAGCCGTCTCGGCTGGCTGGTCTGCCGACGGGCGCCGTGCTGGTGGACGCTGTTTTCGGCACTGGATTTCACGGAACCATGCGTGAGCCCGCGGCCTCGATCTTCGAAGCATTGTCCCGACGGATCCCTGATGCGGGGCATCCGGTGGTTGCGGTTGACATTCCCAGTGGCGTCGATGCCGCCAGTGGCGCGGCCACCGGAGAAGTTGTGTCGGCCGATGTGACCGTAACGATGGGATTACACAAGGTGGGGTTGTGGTCCTGGCCCGGCGCCGGCGTGACCGGGACGATCGAATGTGTCGATCTCGGCTATCCGCAATCCGTCGTTGCGACAGAAGCGCCGGTGGCCTTTGGGTTGACGCTGGATGATCTTGGGCTGCTCCGTCGCCCCGCCACGGGCCACAAGGGGACGTTTGGAGATGTCCTGGTGTGTGCCGGGTCCGCGGATATGCCGGGGGCGGCGCAGTTATGTGCCCGCGCGGCCCTGCGTGCCGGCGCGGGGCGCGTGCTTGTCTGCTCGGTAGCGGCGGTCCTCGATGCCCTGCCGCCCGAGATGATTCGTGTACCGGTCGGTGCGGGCTGGGAAGCGCCGTCAAAGGCATTGATCGATCGGATCGCGGCGGCCGACGCCGTCGTGGTTGGTCCAGGCTGGGGGCGTTTTGCGGAAGACCGGAACTGGCTCGCGGCGATTCTGGCGGCGCGCAACGGCGCACCGACGGTGATCGATGCCGACGGGCTGCGTGTACTGGCTGAAATCGACGCGCGGGCGCTCGGCGAGCACGTCGTCCTGACGCCGCATCCCGGCGAAGCTGCTGCGCTGTTGACATGTTCGGTAGCCGACGTGCAGGCGAACCGCCTGGATGCGGCAGATCGTCTCGTGCAACGTTGGGGCGCGACCATCGTGCTCAAAGGCGCCGGGACGATTATCGCCTCGCCGGGTCAGTTGCCCCGGATTCTCCGTTTCGCCGATCCGGCATTGGCGGTCCCAGGATCTGGAGACGTGCTGGCCGGGATCATTGCGAGCTGCGCGGCGCATAGCCAGATGGCGTTCGCGTCCGCGATTGAAGGGGTGCTCTGGCACGCCTCGGTCGCGCGACTGCTGCCGCCATCCGGTAATCTGGCTGGAATGATCGCCGATTTGCTGCCCGTGGCTCGCCCCGCGCTGGTGGTCTGATGGGTGCAGAGGAGCATGCGATCTTATGCGGCGACGTCGAGGCAACGGCGGCATGTGCCGCCGCGTTTGCGCGCCAGCTTGAGCCGGGTCAGATCATTTTTCTGGAAGGCCCCCTTGGTGCTGGCAAGACGACATTTGTCCGAGCCATGGCTCGTGCCCTCGGCGCCGACGATCGTGATGTCGTCAGCCCGACGTATGCGATGGTTCAGGAAGTCCCGTTGGCGCCTGGTGTGCTCGTGCATCTCGATCTGTACCGGCTTGAGCATCCCGAAGATGCATTTGCGCTGGGACTCGAAGCGCTTCCGGAAGGCGCGATTGTTGCCATCGAATGGCCGGAACGCGGTGGTTCATCACTCGGGGCGCCGGACTGGCGCGTACAGATCAGGCCCGTCGGCGAGGCTCGGCAGATTGTGATTGAGCCTGTGTCAGGCTGACGCGTCGAGTCCGAATGCGCTGTGCAGCTCGCGCGCGGCAAGCTCGACATATTTGCGCTCGATGACGACGGAGATCTTGATTTCCGAGGTCGAGATCATCTGGATGTTGATGCCGACGGCGGCAAGCGTCTGGAACATTTTCGCGGCAACTCCGGCGTGACTGCGCATGCCGACACCGACGACGCTGAGCTTGGCGACTTCACGATCGGTTTCGATGTGTTCCCAGCCGACGTCGGACTGGATCGAGCGGAGGGCATCCAGTGCCGCATCGAGATCGGTCTCGGCCACGGTAAAGGTCATGTCCGTCGTTCCGTCGATCGAAATGTTCTGAATGATCATATCGACGTTGATGTTCTGATCGGCCAACGTCGAAAAAATCGACGACGCAATCCCCGGCTGGTCGGGTACGTCGATCAGGGAGATTTTCGCCTCTCGGTTGTTATAGGCGATGCCGCTGACAAGAATGTCTTCCATTTCCGGTACCTCGCGTGTGACCCAGGTTCCCTCGGACGTGTCGAAGCTGCTGCGTACATGCAACGGCACATCGACCTTCATGGCCAGCTCCACACTTCGGGTCTGCAAGACCTTTGCACCGAGGCTGGCCAGTTCGAGCATTTCTTCGTAGCTGATCCGTTCGATCTTGCGGGCGGAAGGTACGACGTTCGGGTCACATGTGTAGACGCCGTCGACGTCGGTGTAGATTTCACAGACATCGGCGTTCAGCGCGTGCGCGATGGCGACAGCGGTCAGATCCGACCCCCCGCGTCCGAGCGTCGTCGTATTTGCCTCGGCGTCAATGCCCTGGAAACCTGCCACGACGGGAACCTCGCCCCGCTCCAGCGCGGCACGCAGGGGTTGTGGGTCGATGTCCACGATGCGGGCTTTCGTATGCGCCCGATCCGTACGGATCGCCGCCTGCAGTCCAGTAAAGCTGCGTCCGGCGACGCCGCGGTCATTCAGCGCCATCGCGACCAGTGCGATCGAGGCCTGCTCGCCGGTCGCGACCAGTACGTCGTACTCTCGTGGCAACGGGCGCGCGCTGACCTCGTGGGCGAGCGCAATCAGCCGATTGGTCTCGCCCGACATCGCGGAACAGACCGCTACGACCCGATCTCCCGCGCGCACAGCAGCCGCAATGCGGTCAGCGACGGCCTGTATACGGTCGACACTGCCGACGGACGTGCCGCCGAACTTCATCACACGAAGGGACATTCTGCTAGCCGATCGCGATCATACGTTCGATGGCGAGTCGTGCCCGTTCGGCAATCTCGTCAGGTACGATGACGCGGTGTTGATCCTGTTCCAGGGATGCCAGCAGCTTTTCGGTGGTGATCATCTTCATGTATTCACAGACGGCATCGGTGCTGACGGGTACGAACTTCTTGTCCGGGGCCCGGGTTTCGAGCTGGTGCAGGATGCCGACCTCGGTTGCCACAAGAAAAGTGTCGTGCGGACTCTTCTCGGCATAGTTGATCATGCCGGAGGTGGACAGGATGTGCGTTTCGGCCTTCAACTGGCCGGTACTCGACAGGTAGAGGCAGTTCGAGGAGCAACCACATTCCGGGTGTACGAGCAGATCGGCACCCGGGTGCGCCTCGATGGCCGCGGCGATCGTTTCCGGGCGAATCGCGGCGTGGACGTGGCACTCACCGGCCCAGATATGCATATTCTCGCGGCCTGTGACATTCTTGACCCAGGAGCCGAGAAACATATCCGGCAGGAACAGGATTTCGGTGTCCGGATCGATCGACTCGACGACCGCGACGGCGTTCGACGAGGTGCAGCAGTAATCGAGCTCGGCCTTGGTTTCAGCCGTGGTATTGACATAGCCGACCGCAACCGCGCCTGGGTGTTCCGCCTTCCAGCGCCGCACATCCTCGGCGGTAATCGTCTGAACGAGTGAACAGCCTGCGTCGGGATCCGGGATCAGCACCTTACGGTCGGGATTCAGGATGGCGGCCGTCTCGGCCATGAAGTAGACGCCGCAAAAGACGATGCGCTCGGCATCGAACTCCTGGGCCTTGCGCGCGAGCCCCAATGAGTCGCCGACATAATCGGCAACATCCTGAATCGCGGGGATCTGATAATTGTGCGCCAGAATCACGGCATTACGCTCCTCTTTGAGCGCAAGGATACGCTCCATCATACGGCGTTCCTGGTCGGTGATTCGGCGCCAGATCGGCGCGTCGGCTGGTGTCGCGGTCATCGGTCCTGTCCCTGAATCTGGCTTGCGGCGCAACCCGCAAGCGGAGTCCATTCACCTGGCGTGCCTTCATGATACATCAACGCAATGTGTCATTTTGCGAGACGGTACCTGCCTCGCTACAATGATTCGGACCGATCAGTCCGCTTTGTGGGAGCCGACATACGGCGCCGCGCGCCGGGCGGCACCGATCAGATCTCAAAACGACCGCAGTTTCCGTACTTTCGGCCAACGATGCCGTACAAGGATGGTTTGACATCATGAGTAACGAAGAAAAACTGGCGCTGCTCGACGCCCGTGAACGCGAGGCCGAACTGGGCGGCGGCCCCGAGCGTATAGAACGTCAACACGCAGCAGGCAAGCTGACTGCGCGTGAACGCATCGACCTGCTGCTCGATCCGGGTACGTTCGTCGAGACCGACCGATTTGTTCTCGACCAGCATGAGACCGGCCAGAAGAAGTTTTATGGCGATGGCGTCGTCACTGGATATGGACGCGTCGATGGACGACTCGTCTATGTGTTCAGCCAGGACTTCACGGTATACGGCGGCAGCCTCAGCCAGGCGTTCGCAAAGAAAGTCTGCAAAATCATGGATCTGGCGGCCCGCAACGGCGCGCCGGTCATCGGACTCAATGACTCCGGTGGCGCACGGATTCAGGAGGGGGTCGAAAGCCTCGCGGGGTATGCGGACATCTTCTTGCGGAACGTGATGTCATCGGGCGTCGTGCCGCAAATCAGTGCAATCCTCGGACCCTGCGCCGGCGGTGCGGTCTACAGCCCGGCGCTGACGGACTTCATTTTCATGGTCAAGGACACGTCCTATATGTTCATCACCGGCCCCGACGTGATCAAGACCGTGACGCACGAAGAGGTCACCAAGGAGGAGCTCGGCGGGGCGATGACGCATGCCAGCAAGAGTGGCGTAGCGCATTTTGCCGCAGAGGACGAAGAGCACTGCATCGCGATGATCCGTGAGTTGCTCGGCTACATCCCGCAGAACAATCTGGAAGACCCGCCTGTCCGGCCGACGGAAGACCCCGAAGATCGCTGCGAGGAGTCGCTGAAGACGCTGGTGCCAGACAATCCCAACAAACCATACGAGATGAAGGAGCTGATCCGGCTCGTCGTCGATGACGGGAATTTCCTGGAGGTCCACGAGGCGTATGCGACGAACATCATCGTCGGATTTGCGCGACTTGGTGGCCAGAGCGTCGGCATCGTCGCCAACAACCCGGCGTCGCTGGCGGGCACGCTCGATATCGATTCGAGCATCAAGGCGGCCCGCTTCGTGCGCTTCTGCGATTGCTTCAATATCCCGCTGGTCACGTTCGTGGACGTGCCAGGTTTTCTGCCCGGAACCGATCAGGAATGGCGCGGGATTATCAATCACGGCGCAAAACTGTTGTACGCCTTCTGCGAAGCGACGGTTCCGAAGGTCACGGTGATTACGCGCAAGGCCTATGGCGGCGCGTACGACGTGATGAGTTCCAAGCACATCCGCGGCGACATCAACGTGGCGTTCCCGACGGCCGAAATCGCGGTGATGGGACCGGATGGCGCCGTGAACATCATCTATCGCAAGGAACTGGCCGAGGCTGCCGACCCCGTTGCCCGCAAGGCCGAACTGGTCGAGGAATACCGTGACAAGTTCGCGAATCCCTACAAGGCCGCAGAGCTTGGCTATATCGACGCGATCATTCATCCCGAGCAGACCCGTCCGTTCCTGATTCAGGCACTGCGGACGCTGGAGAACAAGCGCGACCAGAATCCGCCGAAGAAACACGGCAACATTCCGCTGTAGGTATTCGTTATGTTCAAGAAAGTCCTGATTGCCAATCGCGGCGAAATCGCCGTCCGCGTCATTCGCTCGCTGCGTGAGCTGGGGATTGCGTCCGTTGCAGTCTATTCCGACGCCGATGCCGATGCCCTGCACGTCCGAATGGCGGACGAGGCGTACCATATTGGCCCTGCGCCCAGCAACGAAAGTTATCTTGTCTGGGAAAAGATCCTCGATGTGGCACGGCAGACCGGCGCGGAGGCTATTCATCCCGGCTATGGGTTTCTCAGCGAAAACGCCCAGTTTTCACGCGCGGTACGCGATGCGGGACTGGCGTTCATTGGTCCGCCCGAAGAGGCGATCACGACGATGGGTGACAAGGTCGCCGCGCGTGCGAAGATGATCGCCGCCGGTGTTCCGGTCGTGCCGGGCACCGAGGAGCCGGTCAGTGATGCGGCCGAAGCCGAGGAGCAGGCGCAGCGGATCGGCTTCCCGCTGATGCTCAAGGCTGCAGCCGGCGGCGGGGGCAAGGGGATGCGTCGCGTCGATGATCCGGCCGCCTTCCGCAAGGCGTTCGAGGGCGCGCAGCGCGAGGCGCAGAACGCATTTGGTGACGGCCGCATCTATCTGGAGCGGTTCGTATCGAATCCGCGTCACATCGAGGTGCAGGTGTTCGCGGACCGACATGGCAACGTGCGCCACATTTTCGAACGCGAATGCAGCATTCAGCGTCGCCACCAGAAGGTGATCGAGGAAAGCCCCAGCCCGTTCATTTCACAGGAAACACGCGAAAAGATCTGCGAAGCGGCCGTGCTGGCGACCCGCGCGGTCGACTACGAAGGCGCCGGAACGATCGAATTTCTTTGTGACGCCGAGCAGAACTTCTACTTCCTCGAAATGAATACGCGACTTCAGGTCGAGCATCCCGTCACCGAAATGGTCACCGGACTCGATCTGGTGCGGCTGCAGGTGCTCGTTGCCGCCGGTGAGCCGATTCCATTCGAACAGGATCAGATCCACCAGAACGGCTGGGCGATCGAGGCGCGGATTTACGCGGAAGATCCCGAAAAGAACTTTATGCCGAGTCCCGGCAAGATCGAAGTCCTGACCACGCCGAGTGGCCCGGGGGTACGGGATGACAGCGGCGTCTACCAGGGGTACACGATCCCGATGACGTATGACCCGATGATCTCGAAGCTCGTCTGCTGGGGGCCCGATCGGGAGGCGGCGATCGAGCGCATGGAGCGCGCGTTGATGGAATACCGCGTGCTCGGCGTCAAAACCAATATTCGCTTTCATCAGGCACTGCTGAAGCACCCGGATTTTCGTTCGGGGAACTTCGATACAGGGTTTCTCGAGCGCGTCGATGTGATGGCCGGGGTAGAGGCAGATCCAGAAGAGGTTCGCATTGCCGAAATTGCGGCAGCGTTGATTACGCATGCCCGGCGGGAGCAGGCCGCGCCGGCGGCGGCCGGCCAGCCCCATGAGGCATCGGAATGGAAGCGTGCGGCCCGACGTATGGGATTGCGTGGAGGTGGCTTGTGAAGCGGCAGTATCGCGTTTATCGAGGCAAGGAATCGGTTGATGTCGGCGTCGACGGTGGACCGCAGACGTGGGACTTCACGCTCGACGATCAGTCCGGCACCGTTCGCCTGTCATTCGTAGAGCCTCAGATTGCCCTGCTGCAATTCGAGGACGGCCGTGTCGTCGAAGTGCCCTATGCACTGCGCAAAGGCAAGATGTTGCTCAACGTCGCGGGGCATAGCTACGAATTCGAAGTCCTCGATCGCTTGCAGGCGCTGTTGCGTGAGCATCGGGGTGGCACTGCCGGTGGAGATGGCGCACTGACCGTTGCCATGCCGGGCCGCGTGATCAAGATCGTCGTTGCCGAAGGCGACGTTGTCGCGGCGGGCGATGGCGTCGTCATCGTTGAAGCCATGAAGATGGAAAACGAACTCAAGGCTCCAGTATCCGGTACGATCGAGCGTATTGCCGTTGCCGTTGGCGATACGGTCGAAGCGGGTGACCTGCTGTTGCAGATCGACCCCGAGGATTGAGATACTGAGCGGTACGGTCTGGACTTGTCCAGCCGGCAGGTCGGAGGGGGAACCTTGCCGCGACTTCTGTTACTGCTTTTGTTGGCCTTGACCAGCGCGTGTGCGTCGCTGCCGGAGGTCAAACCATCTGCGCCGCGCATGCTGCGCGGCTACGAATACATTCCGGACAATACGGGGCGCTATCAGTGTCCATATACCCACGATGGCGTGCTCGCAGAATGGGTCGACAAGGCCGTCAGCGCCCGGGCGGGCGCGCAGATCGGCAAGGCCGTCCTTGGCGCGACCGGTGGCATCGTCGGGCAGGTCAAAGGCGATAGCGTCACCGGTCTGATCGGACGCACCCTTGGGCAACTCATCGGAAACGCCGCGGGGCGCGCCGCGACGCTCAAACGCATCGGTGGCTGGGAGACCGTGCGGGAAACCTCGGACATCTCTTTTATGTCCATAGAGTCCATGGCACGTTTTCTGGCACGATTTTACAAGCACCATCCACACTTCGACCTCGCGGTCGATCTGACTGGCGAGATTTATCCTGAGTTTGTCCCTTGGGGTGAACGCATCCGGCAAGGAGATCTGTAATGTCGCTGAAACGAACCCTGATTCTGGCCACCTGCTCCGCACTGGCTGTCGGCTGTGCCTCCGCACCGAAGCCAAACGCAACGTATGTGAATCCCGATGAGGCCGGCAAGGTCACCGGTGTCGGCATCGAGAGCCAGGATATTCGCGCGATGACCGACCGGATGGTGCGCGATATGCTGGCCAACCCGGTGATCGCCCGGCTGCAGAATCCGCCTTATGTCATCATCGACGATGCCTACTTCGTCAACGAAGGCTCACAGCCGATCAACAAGCGCCTGATTACCGAACGGCTGATGATCGAATTGAACCGCGCGGCCGCGGGACGGATGCTGTTTGTCGAGCGGCAGGCCGAGGACATGGTGCGCGAGGAGCGCGAACGCAAACGTGCCGGCGAGATCGGCGCCGGCGCGAACGCCCCTGTACGGCAGGTGGCCGGTGCCGACTACCGGTTGACCGGGCGCATCATGACGCTCGATCAGATCGACCCGAAAACCGGGCGTCAGGGCCGTTACTACCAGATCACATTCAAGCTGGTCGATCTTGAATCCGGCCTGACCGTCTGGTCGAATCTGTACGAGTTCAAGAAAGAAGCCGAAGCGGGCGTGCTGTACCGCTGATGGATCGGTGACGCTACGTCCTGCCATTCTGTCCCTGGCGGTCGTGCTGACCGCCTGCGCGACGTCGCAACCGACCCCGACGCGGGAACTGATCGACACGAGCCGGATCCCCGCCGATGTACCGGTCGCGTTGCAACGCGCGTGGTGGCCGATTGTCGCGGCGCCAGCCCGCGACCGCGTGCTGCACCGGCTCAACTTCGCGCTGGCTGCGGCGCGCGCCGGCGCATTTCGTCCGGCCGAACGGGAGTTCGACCAGGCGCTCAACGCCATCGCGTCCGTATTCAGTGACCGCAAGAACGCGAAGAAGGCGCTCAAGCTCTGGTACGAAGAGGGCATGAAGGACTTCAAGGGCGAGCCGTACGAGCGCGCGATGGCCTACGGTTATCGCGGACTGCTCTATGCGCTCGCCGGAGAGTACGACAATGCCCGTGCAGCGTTCGAGTCCGGCTTTCAGCAGGATGCCGTCGCGATCGATGCCGATACGGTCGCCGACTTCAGCTCGCTGCTCTATCTGAAAGCGTGGGCGTCGGCCCATATGCCGATTAGTCGCAGCCTGGCCCAAGATGACTGGGACGACTACCAGAAGCTGGTGCCGCAATCGCCGTTGCGGCGTCCGGCGGGGCGAATTGCGATCATCGAGACTGGCAGTGCCCCGCGCAAGGTCGCCGACGGCGTCGGGCACGCGGAACTGGTCTATCGGCGCGGCAAGGGCTACCAGCCGAACCATTTGCAGACGGCGAATGGCGCCGTGCGGATCGCCTTGCTCGAGGATCTGTTCTTGCAGGCGGCGACGCGCGGTCCGCGCTTTGTCGACCGGATCATTCAGAACAAGGCGCAGTTCATGGAACGCTCTCTGGCGACCGGGACGGTGCTGTCCGAGATCGGGGATGCGGCCTGGATTGCGAACATCTGGAGTACGGCCGCGGGCGCCGGGAAGGTTGGCATGGGCGCCGGATACGCCAGCGATGCGCTGGGGCTGGCCAGCGCGATCAGCCTGCTTTTGTCGGCAAAGGCCAATCCGCATGTCGATACCCGTTACTGGGCCGAACTGCCGGATCGGCTCTACGTCGTCGAACTCGCTGACGGAGCGACGTTGTTCAATGAAACATTCGAACTGACCTACCCCGATGGCTGGTCATTCTCTGTTCCTGCAACCGAAACGGTCGTCGTGCGGTCCGATACGCTGGAGTGGTATCGCGTGCCGCATCGGTTTCGTTACCGGCCGCCCATCGTTTATCCCTGACGGAAGGAGTCGCCAATGACACCCCGAATCCTGTTCACGCGTCTGATTGTGGTGGCGCTGGCGCTTGGCGTGGCCAGCGGATGCGGCTGGCGCCGCGAAGGCCCGGCCACCGGTACAAAGGCCGGCACGCTGCGGCAGGGTATCTATGAGACGCCCATGGACAGCGTCGTCGTACTTGACCGCGACCTCGCGGTCTGGACGGGACGGAACTGGAGTTCTCGCAGCAAGATCGCGATTCAGCAGCACGGTGCGCGGCGCGTTGCCAATTCCGGACTCGAAGTCGTCGTCGAAATTCGCAATCGAACCAATGACCCGCTGACGGTCGAGGCGCGGACGACGTTCTACGATGCCCAGAACCTCGCCGTCGAGCAGGCGTCTGCCTGGCTGCCGGTCAACCTGCCGCCGCAGGGCACCGCAACCTACACGGAATCATCCATGTCGCCGCAGGCCCAACATTATCTGGTGGAGGTGCGCCGTGGCCATCGTAAATAAGGTGACGGCCGGCGTTGTCATTGCGGCGCTGGCCGGGTGCACGACGTTTCAGCCCACGGTGCCGCGCCAGTCGGCGCCCGCGCCGACGCCGTACACGCAGCCGGACGCGGAGTCGGTTCGGCATCAGCCAGTCATGGACGCTGCGGCGACGGAGGGCCGTTATGACCGGGTCGTACCACGACTCAAGGAGGCACTGGCCGGGCGCAAGGTTCGCGTCGCGATTTTCTGGGATGCCGTGATTCCCGAATCGGATGGCGGATGGCAGGCGGACTCGCGGTTGTCGCTCGAACTGGATCATCACGTCAGCCAGCCCCAGGCGACGACCTCCGAGCAGCTTGCCGTGGCACTGTCGCGTGAATTCTTTTCGCGGCCGTCGCTCGAATCGGGCACGCCCCCGGCACAGGATCCGCTTGCCGCATTCGTGGTCGGCCGCCTGCTGGACGCCGGTGCCGAGGTCGCGGATCTGAAGCTGGCTGCGCTGCGCGCGCAGCCGGAACTCGACAAGGATCAGGTGTATCGGCGCATCCGCACGTTGATCGAGCAGGCTGATCTGGTGGTCGAGGTCTTTACGCAGGGAGACCGCATTGCGGTGCGCGTTCGTGATGTGCGCGAAGCGCGCCTGCGCGCAATCGACAGCCAGACGGTCGGCGACGTCGTGCGGCGGAGCCGCCCGATACGGATTCTCGACGGCGCCGGCGTCGATGCGCGCAGTGTGACCGACAGGCAGGCCGCCGCGCTGGCGGTTGTCGCGAGCGCGTTGCGTCAGGCTTTGGCCGAATCGTAAATGCCTGCCAGAATGGCTGATCGGCGCGTTCGTCGCTGACCGGTTCGGCGGGCTGGCGGCTAACTCCAGATCGACCAGATCTGGTCGTGCAGGGCGGCGCGCCAGCGGCGAAAGGCCGCGCCGTCTCCGGGTGCGACCGTGCGGTTGGTCAGCAGGATGATGCCCCGTCCAGTTGCCGGATCGAGCCAGACCGACGTGCCGGTAAAGCCAAGATGGCCAACGGCGCCGGCGGGGGCGTTGGCGCCCGCCTGGCTCGGGCCGGGACCGACACGATCCCAGCCGAGCGGTCTGCCATCGTTCGGCACGGAAAGTGCCTGTTCCCGGAGCGAGGGCGACAGCCGCGCGGTGGCGGGCGGAACCAGCCACAGACGGCACAATGCTTCGACGGCCTCCGCGGTCGCGAACAGGCCCGCGTGGCCGGCAATCTCGCCGAGGACGGCCGCGTTGGCGTCGTGCACGTCTCCCCGCAACATCCGCTGTCTCCAGGCGCAGAAGCCGCTCGGTGCAACATGTCGTGACGCTCCTGCAGACTGCGCCCACGCATACTGATCGGCTGCCAGCCCCGCAAGGGGGGCAAGTTCGGTTGCCAGCCGCTGGGCCAGGGGGCGCTCTCGGGACGCCAGCGCGCCCAGCAGAATAAAGCCCGCATCGCTATAGCGAGTCGGTGCCGGTGTTTCTGGCACCTCAGCAGCGACGGCCCGCACCAGCGCATCGGTGGACGTGGCAGACGCATACCACGGCTTCCAGGCCGGCAGCCCGCTGCGGTGGCGCAGCAGCGCTTCGAGCGTGACACTTCCGACCGGTTTGCCATGCGCCGCGGGCAGCAGATCGCCGATAGCGGTATCCAGGCTGTAGATGCCGCGTGAACAGTCCTGCAGCACCAGCAGCGTCGTGACGAGTGGTTTGGTCAATGATGCGACATCAAACAGCTCGGCACAGCCCGTTTTCCAGGTTTGTGCGCGACCTCCCGTCGTGAACCATCGCAACGTCGCATGTCCGAACAGGCCCTGGTTGCGTCCACGTTCGAGCGATCCCTGTATGGCAGACGCGTTGCCTGGATCAGGGCACATCGTCGGTTGGGGGATCAAATGGGCAGCGCAGCCGGCCCCGGTTCGTGGACAGGCGGCAATCGACATCGGCGACCAGGTCCGGATCGATCGGCCGACGCCGCGCCGCGTAGTCGAGACGCACCTTGCGCAGCAGTGCGCTTGCTGCGTCCGGGGATGTTCGACTCAGCCACACGCCATACAGATGCATGTCTTCTGCCAGTGGCGACGCGGGGCGAAGGTCGCGACGGAGCGTACGGTCGTCGCCCGACATCCACGCAGCCCAGCCGGCCCAGATTCTCAATCGGGCATGTTCCGGATAGCGTCGCTGCTGTCTCTGCAGCAGGCGTCGCGCAGCCACCGGGTTGCCGCTGCGCAGCAGGCGAGCGCCGAGGTCAGCAATCAGGTCGGGATCATTCGGTGTGGCGGCCAACGCCGCCCGGGTTTCAGCGATCGCCCGCTCGAGGTCGCCGGACGCATCGGCGGCGGCGGCAATCTGCCGTGCGGCCTGCGGATCATCAGCAGGTTGAACGCCACGTGTCCAGTGGCGAACCGAACCCGCACAACCGGCCAGAACGATGGCCAGCAAGCTCGTAACGCAGATGCGGTTCACAGGTCTTCGGGGTCGGGATTGCGAATGCGCCAGACCACGGTCAGGATGCCATCAAGCATCGCGAGCAGCCCTGCCGCTGCGGCGACATCCACGCCCGTGCCACGCAGCGACCGGAATGACGTCCCGGCATAGATGGCGCCGGCGAGCAGCGTCAGGCCGGTGATGAGAACGGACACGCCACGCGCCAGCAGATGGGGTATGAACGGCAACAGCAACAGCAACAGCCCCGCGGCCGGGAATCCCCACATGCGGTTCAGCCCTTCCGCACGGAGCAGGTCGACGCCACGCAGGTCTCCGCACCAGGGCAACCACAAGGAGACCGCGACCATCAGCGCGGCCGAACGGGCCGGAATGCCCCAGCGCAACAAGCGCGGCGGACGGGGCTTCAACCGAAAATCATCCATGGCAAATCCGCTCTCGCGATCGAGATTGCAGCGTGTTTTGTTCATGATACCCGGGACGGGTATGTTCAGGGCGCGTCACCGCCGGTCTGTTCGCGCCACGCCGCAAGGATTTTTTCTTCGAACGCCTGACGGGTCTCCCTGTTGATCGGATGGGCGATGTCGCGAAAGCCTCCGTCGGGATCGCGGCGGCTCGGCATGGCCACGAAAATGCCGCTGCGCCCTTTGATGATCTTGATGTCCCGCACCAGAAAACAGTCGTCAATGATGACGCGGACGAAAGCCAGAAGCGGCTCCGCATTGCGTACAGGATAAATCTTGATGTCTGTCAGTTCCACGATGTCCGTTCTCTGATTGGGGATTCTAGCAGACGCAGGCTGCCTGTCAAGTTTGTCGCAGGACGAAAAATCCTTCGCGTCATTGCGCAATATGATGGACTGGTGTTACATGTGGTGTTGAATGTGACGCCGTTTGAGTCGATCCACCCGGCTGGCGCAACGGCGAATGTCGGAGCAGAAAGCGATGAGTGATCAGGTGTTGACAATCCTTCTCGCCGACGATATGGCCCATTTCCTGGATCTGGAACGTTCGTTCCTGCGACGGGCTGAATGTCGGCTGGTGACGGCCGCCGATGGGGCCGACGCGCTGATCGCGGCAAAACGCGAAACGCCAGATCTGCTGTTGCTCGATGTCGAAATGCCCAAGATGACGGGCATCGAGGTCTGCCGTCTGTTGCGGCAGGATGCGGCGTTCAAGAATACGCCCATCGTCATGGTCACTTCAACGGACCGGCGCGAAGAAGCGTTTCGCGCCGGGGCTACCGATTTCTGGCAGAAACCGATTCGGGAACGGGAGTTTATCGAAGGTATCCGCGAACTCGTGCCCATCCGCATTCGCGAAGATGAACGCGTGCGCATCGGGTTGCCGGCGCGTCTGCAGCTCGCCGACGGTCGCGACGTCGATGTCATGACGCGCGATGTCTCGACGAGCGGCGCGTACTTTCTGACGAGTGAGGCTGCCGACGTCGATTCAGAGTTGACCGTGTCTCTGCGTCTTGGTTTCGACGATGCCCCCGTCGTGGAGCTGCGCGGTCGGGTCGTTCGGGTGGCTCAGGGCGAAGACGGCGGCCTCGCCGTGGCCTTCGACGGGCCGGAATCCGAGATCAGTCGATTGTCCGACTACCTTGCTACACAGTAACCATTCACCGGACAGGCGCGGCCTTTAACGGTTGGGTAACGCGCGCTGCGCCATTTCCTCGCGGTAGCGGTCGTGTTCGGCACGAACCTTGCCTGACAGCAGGATCAGTGCCAGCACGTTGGGAATCGCCATCAGTCCGAACGATGCATCGCTGAAGTTGACGACAGAATCCAGCTTCCAGACCGCGCCAACGAAAATCATTGCGACGAACGCGGCCTTGAACGGTAGCGCCGAACGGCGCCCAAACAGATACCAGGCGCCCTGTTCGCCGTAATAGCTCCATGAAATCATCGTCGAAAAGGCAAACAGCAGTACAGCCGTGTTGACGAAAAAGGTGCCGAAGCCCGTCAGGACCGAATCGAACGCGGCCGCCGTCAGGCCGACGCCGACGCTGATTTCTTCGTAGCGGGTATGAAAGCCGGTGATGACGATGACCAGGCCGGTCATCGTACAGACGACGATCGTATCGATAAATGGCCCAAGCATCGCGACCAGGCCTTCACGGGCAGGCCACTGCGTTTTCGCCGCCGCGTGGGCAATCGGTGCCGATCCGAGTCCGGCCTCGTTCGAAAACGTGCCGCGCCGGACGCCCTGTCGGATGACTTCGCCGACGATGCCGCCCGCAACTGCGTGGCCTGTGAACGCGTCGGCAAAAATGATCGCGAACGCAGCCGGGATGTCGGCGGCGTGGATCAACAGCACGGTCACGGCTCCACCGATGTAGATCAGGCACATCGCCGGCACGAGCCGCGACGCGACCTGGCCGATCCGACGGATACCACCGATGATCACCAGGGCCACGCCGATCGACAGCCCCAGGCCCGTCAGCCAGCGTGGCAGACCATAGGCATTGCCCATCGCCTCCGCGACCTGGTTGGCCTGGAACATGTTGCCGCCACCGAAACTTGCGATCGCGACGAGTCCGGCAAACAGCATCGCAACGGGTCGCCAGGATGGCCCCAGTCCCTGTTCGATGTAGTACATGGGACCACCGCGAACCGTGCCATCGGCTTCGACCTGGCGGTACATCACGGACAGCGTACAGCTCGCCGCCTTCGTTGCCATCCCAATGAAGCCGATCAACCACATCCAGACCAGCGCGCCAGGCCCGCCAGTGGAAACGGCGATCGCGACACCGGCAATATTGCCCAGACCGATCGTCGCGCTCAGTGCGGCGCTTAGCGCCTGGAAATGAGAAATTTCACCCGGGTCGTGTTCGTCGTCGTGCTTGCCTCGCAGCAGGTCGATCGCGTGACGAAAGCCGCGGACCTGCGGTAGTCCAAGCCGGACAGTCAGAAACAGACCGGTGCCCGCGAGCAGAACGACCAGCCACATCCCCCAGATCAGGCCGACGGCCTGCTCGAGCGCTGCGGCGATCATGTCAGGCGGTTGTCAGTGCGGTTTCGGGCAATGGCGCCGACGACGCTGACTTGTTGCTGTTCTTGCAGGGCTGCGGAATCAGCGCCTCCGCGCCGATGGCGCGCAGCAGTTCGATGTCTTCCTGCATGTCGTTGTTATCGGTGGTCAGCAGCGCTTCGCCGTAAAAAATCGAGTTTGCGCCGGCAACAAAACAGAGCACCTGGGCCTCGCGCGTCAGGTTGCGGCGGCCCGCGCTCAGCCGCACGCGCGACTTCGGCATCAGGATGCGCGCCGTGGCGCACATCCGCACCAGGTCGAGCGGGTCAACCGGTTCCGCATCGGCAAGTGGTGTGCCTTCGACGGCAACCAGCGTGTTGATCGGTACGCTTTCGGGGTGCGGGTCCAGCGTTGCCAGTTGTTGCAGCAGTCCGGCCCGGTCATCCACCGATTCACCCATGCCGATGATGCCGCCGCTGCAGATCGTCACGCCAGCGTCGCGCACATACTTGAGGGTGCGCAGGCGGTCTTCGTAGGTGCGGGTCGAGATGATGTTGCCGTAAAACTCGGGACTGGTGTCGAGGTTGTGATTGTAGGCATCGAGACCGGCCTCGGCCAGGCGGCGCGCCTGATCCTCGTTCAGCATGCCCGCGGTAACGCACGTCTCCAGCCCGAGATCCTTGACGCCGCGCACGATGTCGAGCATTGCGTCGAATTCTTCGCCATCACGGATCTGACGCCAGGCCCAGCCCATGCAGAATCGGGTCGAGCCGGCCTCACGCGCTTTCTGGGCGGCCCAGAGCACCTCGCTGACCTGAAGCCGTGGGTCGCGCTCGACGAACGTGTCGTGATGTGCCGACTGCGGACAGTATGCGCAATCCTCGGGGCAGCCACCCGTCTTGACGCTCAGCAGGGTTGCCAGTTGCACGCTGTTGGTCGGGTTGTACTGGCGATGGACCTGCTGCGCCTGCCAGATCAGATCGAGCAGTGGCAGGTCGAGCAGCTCGCGCACTTCATCGCGCGTCCAGTCGGTGCGTATCGGAAAGGTTGTTGTCATGAATGATGCTCCGGATGAAACATTTTCGGGTCAGTCGTTGTGGCTGGCGCAGCGCCCCGAGGACAAGAATCTTCTTCATTTTAACGGGGACGCCCGCGAATGGCATTACCCGTCCAGCGCCGGGACCTTGTGTCGCCACGCCCGGCGCGCCAGTTTGCGGTCGGGGTTGACCACGACCGGGTGTCTGGCGAGTCGCAGCATCGGCAGATCCGAGTATGAATCGGTATAAAACCATGTGTCTTCGAGCCGACCGCCGATGGCGGTCGCGGCCTTGTGGGCGTGGACGATCTATTCGGCACCGACCTTGTCAAGGGACATCCGCTTTCCCGCAGTCAGGGGACACCCAGTTGCCCTGAATCGTCATTCCCACACCCGGCATCCCGGAATCCGCCGCCGCGCCCCCTGTCGTCTCCCCGGAATCCGTCGCAGACGGATATCCGGGGTCCATCCGCGGCGCGGCTCGGTACGTCAGGCGCGGCGTGTCATCG
The DNA here is from genome assembly GCA_003695505.1 of Candidatus Dadabacteria bacterium. GTDB lineage: Bacteria > J088 > J088 > J088 > J088 > J088. The sequence goes on from RFIY01000040.1 coordinate 17,685, forward strand.
CGGCGACGTGCAGGTTCTGGCGGCAGGATCCCGGCTCGGGGATCGGGATGACGTCGATCGAGCCGCTTTGCGGCGGGCGTTGGTCTTTTGTGGGGTTGCGTCCGGCCTTCGGCCGGAATGGGCCCCGGATCAGGTTCGGGGCGACGAAAGGGGCAAGTTGAGCCCGTAAACTGCTGTAAATTGGCTGAAGTCGGGAGGTCGACCTTGCCCAGTCGATCCCACGCTGAAACCCGAAATCGTCATTCGCCAGCGTCCGCCCCACCGGAAGTCTCGACAGGCGTAGCGCCGTGCGAATGCGCCGCTCCTGACGCGCCTGCTGCTCCGTCGTCTGAACCGCTTCGAGAAACTGCGGCACGATGTTTAGACAACGTTGTGTCCAGAAAACTGGGGGCGGTGCAGTCGCTACAGGCAACATCATCGCCGAATTCATCTATGGCGCGCAATCCCACGTCCCGGCTAGGATCCGAAGGGGTCAGACGTGACGTTATGAAGAAGTCAGTTACAGATCGAGATCATCACAAGATCTTGGACCCTCTGATCCACAACAATTGCTCAACCTGGGTAAAATAAAAACTATGAGCGTAGCACTACAGATCGAACTGCCCGACGACCTGGCCAAGGCGGTGGAGGGACTTTCGAAACGCTTACGCCGCTCGCAGGATGCATTTGTGCGTCAGATCATCGAGCAGTACATCGAAGCCATCGAAGACGCGATCGATAATGAAGAAGCGGATCGTATCCTTGCCGATCCCGATGCCGAGTGGGTTCCCTGGGAGCAAATCAAGGCGGAACTTGGTCTGTAGTCGTCTAAGCCCGTTTTCCCTTGTATCAAATCCGTTTCGAAAAACGCGCCCAAAAGGCGCTGGTCAAGCTGCCGAAAGCAGTCCAACAGCGCATCGGCAAAGCAATTGACGGGCTCGCCGAAACACCCCGGCCAAAAGGTGTCAAGAAGATGAGCGGTTACCAGGACCGTTGGCGTATACGTGTCGGCGATTATCGTGTGGTTTATGAAATCGAAGACGACAAACTACTTGTTCTGGTACTGAGAGTCGGCAACCGGGGCGAAGTTTACAAGCGCTGAAGGGAGCAGGGAGTTGAGTCCGTAAACTGCTGTAAATTGGCTGAATACGGGAGGTCGACCTTGCCCAGTCGATCCCATGCTGAAACCCGAAATCGTCATTCTCCAGCGTCCGACCCACCGGAAGTCCCGACGGGCGTAGCGCCGTGCGAATGCGCCGCTCCTGGCGCGCCTGCTGCTCCGTCGTCAGCACCGCTTCGAGAAATTGCAGCATGATGTTTAGACAACGTTGTGTCCAGAAAACTGGGGGCGGTGCAGTCGCTACATACACGAAACAGCAATTGACCAGGTACGGTTGTTTGTGCCCTTGGCATTACCCATCCAGTACTTCGACCTTGTGCCGCCAGGCCCAGCGCGCCAGTTTGCGGTCGGGGTTGACCACGACCGGGTGCTGGGCGAGGCGCAGCATCGGCAGATCGGAATAGGAGTCGGTGTAAAACCAGGCGTCTTCGAGCCGGCCGCCGATGGTGGTCGCGGCCTTGTGGGCGTGGACGATTTTCCCATCACCCACACAGGGGGGCTCGATGACCCTTCCGGTCAGGCGTCCATCGGCGACTTCGGGAATCGTTGAGCAGCAGGCGTCGAAACCAAGGTGCTCGGCGAGCGGGCGCGGGACATAGGGCAGACCCCCGGTCAGCAGGACGACCAGATGGCCTTCGGCCTGATGGCGCTCGAGCGCATCGAGTACAGAACGTCGCAGCCGAAAGCGGACGACGTCGTCGTAGAAACGCTGGCCAGCTTCGTAGAGGATCGATTCTTCGAGATCGCGCAGATAATGCACACCGCGCGCGACGAGCAACGCGGGATCGGCGAGGTTCAGGCGGTAGAGCAGGTAGGCCAGTGCGCCTTCGGCCAACATGCGTTTCGGCAAAAGACCGCGCTGGACGAGTCGGGTCGAAAAGCCGCCGATCGTGTCGTCGAGTACCAGGCAACGATCGAGATCGAAAAAGGCCGTCTGTCTGGTCTCTGACTGTAGCAAACGTTGCGCTCCGGCTGACTGGTGGCTTCGTGTGCCAGGATCAGATTAACTGAAAGGTATGACGGCGGCGAATACAGTACACGGAGGGCTCTATCTGCATGTACCGTTCTGCCGGACGATCTGTCCCTACTGCGACTTTGCGGTGGTGCCGGATCGCGAGCCGTCTTTGCACGCACGCTGGGCCAGTGCACTCGCGCGGGCAGTGGATGCAGATCCGCCCGAATTTCCGCTGCGCTCGGTCTACGTTGGCGGAGGTACGCCAGGACGCATCGACCCTGAGCGGTTGCGTCCGATACTGGCGACGACGCTCGGTCCGGACGTGCGGGAAGTGACGCTGGAAGCCAATCCCGAAGACGTGACGCCGGCGCGCCTCGAAGCGTGGCGAGAGATCGGTGTCAGTCGACTCAGTATCGGTGTGCAGCGGCTCGATCCGGACGGGCTGCGCCGCCTTGGCCGCGCGGCCTCTCGTGGTGCTGTCGAACGCCTGCCGCAGATGCTTGCGCAGTGGCGCAGCCTCGGTGGTACGGCAAGCGTCGATCTGATCTATGGCCTGCTGGGGGATGAGCCAGAGCAGATCGCCGGGCAGGTCGACGAGGTGCTCCGCTGGCCGGTCGACCATCTGTCCGCATATGCATTGACGATCGAGCCGGGCACGCCATTTGGCCGCGCTACGCTGGCGGGGCGGCGTTTCGCCGCCGATGAAGATGTCGTCGCGGCCTGCTATGGCGCGCTGCTTGGTATCATCGAGCAGCAGGGCTGGGAATCGTACGAGGTATCCAATTTCTGTCGACCGGGGTATCGCGCCGTCCATAATACGGGTTATTGGGAGCGCCGACCATATATCGGGCATGGCCCTGGAGCGGCAAGCCTGCGGCGCGACGGGCATCGATGGGTGCGCACGTTCCGACATCGCGCACTGGCGGCCTGGCTCGATGAGCCACTGGAGATCGCCGCTCATGACGTGCTCGATGATCGCGCCATTGCGGCGGAAACGTTGCTTGTCGGTTTGCGTAGTGACATTGGTGTCCCAGCCGCGCTTCTCGAACCCTTTCGGGCGCGGTCTGGCGCGGTGGTTGCGCGCCTGTTCGAAGCTGGTGATCTGGTTGCGTCCGGCAGCGAGGTCAGGATGCCGCCCCGACGACGCATGCGCGCCGAGGCCGTCGCGGCGAGCTGGCTCGCGGCACTGGACGGCGCGGTGGAAACCATTGACAACCGCGGCTCGCGTGACTAAATTGGTAAAATGGAATCAGTCGTTTAGCAGTTTCCGTCGCAGTCTGCCAGCCCTCGTGGGCGGTGCGTGTGGCGGCGGGACGTTGTGGAGAGATTTGCCGTGAAGGATCCGGCCTCGCAGCTCAAACTTCCGCTTTCGCCCCGGCAGGCCGATGTGCTGCGGGCTGTCGTCGAGCTGTTTATCGAAACGGCTGAGCCGGTCGGTTCGCGCACGGTTTCGAAGGCGATGAATCAGCAGGTCAGCGCCGCAACGGTTCGCAACGTGATGGCCGACCTGGAGGAGCTTGGCCTGTTGAAGCAGATCCACACCAGTTCGGGGCGTGTGCCGACCAACCGTGCCCTGCGCTACTGGATCGAGGCGATGGTTCGGCCGGTGACGCCGGCACCCGAAGTTCAGGAACAGTTGCGTCTGGCGGTGGCCGATGTGCGTGCGCCCCGTCGTGCCCTTGCCGCACTGGCGTCGGAGTTGAGCCGGATGACGGGCAGCGCGGGTCTGGCCCGGGCGCCACGACTCGAGCAGGGACGGCTGCAGCGCGCCAGCCTGGTTCCGGTTGGCGGGGGGCGCCTGATGCTGCTCTGGGTTGCATCGAACGGTGTCGTCTATCACCGCGAGATCCAGCTCGCTGAGGAGCCAGCGGCCGAAGACGTTGCGCATCTGGAGCAGGTGCTAAACCGTGAGTTTATCGGCGCCACCTTCGATGAGATTCGCGCGCGTCTGCGACAGGATCTGCACGAGATGAAGCGCCGCTACGACGACCTGCTCGAGCAGCTCGTGGTGTCGGCGGCGACGGCGGATGACGACGTGATCGTCGAAGGGGTTTCGCGCGTCGTCGAACAGCCCGATTTCAACACGCTCGAAACGTTGCGGCGCTTGTACGAAGCGTTCGAGGATCGGCACCTGCTGGCCGGGGTGCTCGATCGAGTCGCAGCGTCTGGTGGACTTCGGGTGCTGCTCAACGATGAAATCGGATTTGCGGACACGCAGGTTGGTATGGTTGCGGCGCCCTTTGACGCGGACGGCGTCAGCCGCGGTTCGATCGGCGTGTTCGGGCCGGCCCGTATGCCGTACCCTGAAATCCTTGGCCTTGTGCGTTTTGCATCGATGCTCGTCGAACGCGTACTGGCAGATCATCACGCGTCCGAGGACCGTGAAAAACAATAATGGAGTACATCATCAATGAGTAACGAAGAACAGAAAAAACACGATCAGAGCGAAGCCCCTGGCGTCGTCGATCTTTCCGCAGAAGCGGATCTCGATCCGCAGTCGATCTACGCCGAGATCGATCAGGATGGGAACGATGGTGCCGCGAAAGATGCGGCCGAAGCGGGTGGAGTCGACGTCGTTCCGCGTGCCGAATACGAGGCTTTGCATGAAAAATATCTGCGTACGCTCGCAGACCTCGACAACATGCGCAAGCGAATGCTGCGCGAAAAACTCGACATGCAAAAGTTTGGTCACGAGCAGGTCGTACGCGAGCTGTTACCGGTGCTCGACAACCTCGAACGCGCCGTTGCTGCCGCGCCGCCCGACGCTGAGGGTGAATTGCGGCAGTTCATTGACGGCGTGCAGATGATCATCGAACAGTTCGTGCAGGCGCTGGAGCGCCACGGCGTGAAAGGGATCGACGCGCTTGGTGCGACATTCAATCCCGAAGTCCACGAGGCGTTGTCGGAGCAGCCGAGCGAGGAACACCCGCCGGGCACGGTTCTGCATCAGATGGAGAAAGGCTACCATCTGCACGACCGGTTGCTGCGTCCGGCGCGCGTCGTCGTCAGTCGCCGAACGCCCGAGTCGGATTGAGTCGCCCGCGCGGCGATTGGTCACGATGATAGAGGCACTGGAGCGGCGGCTGGCCGCGCTGGTCGCGGCGCGGTCGGTGTCGTCGCATCATCCGGCGCTCGAAGATCCCCCCGATCATGTTGTGGCGGTCCTGCGCGAACAGCTTGACGCGATCGGCGCGCACTGTCAGGTACACACGGTCAGCGAGCGAGGGCGTCCGGTGCTTACTGCCGATATCGGCCCCGTGGATCGGCCGTTTGGCGCCGTGCTGCTGGGACACATCGATACCGTGCCTGCGGTCGAACCAGACTGCTGGAGTGGCGACCCGTGGCAGCTTGCGCGTCGGGATCAGCGCTGGACCGGGCTTGGCACCGCCGACATGAAGGGCTTTTTCGCCTGCGCCGGGACGGTGTTGGAACGGATGCGGAACCGTCTTGCGAAACGAATCCGGATCATCGCGACCACGGATGAAGAGTCAGGTATGCAGGGGATGCGCGGCGCAGTCGAACATGGTCTCGTACCCTTGGCGCCTGTCGTGGTCGGTGAGCCGACGGGCGGCGCCGTGGCCGGCGGATGTCGCGGACTCGTTGCGTTCCGTATCGTGCTGTCCGGCATCGAGGGGCATTCCAGTCAGCCACCGGAGCATGGTCGGGCGATCGATGCGCTGGGGGCGCTGATTCGCACCGCCCGGGAACAGGAACGGGCGTGGGGTACCGCGGCCGATCGCAAGCACGGCGCCGCGACGATGAATCTTGGGCGCGTGCACGGTGGCGATGCGTTCAACCGGTTGGTCGCCCGTATCACGGTCGACGGCGAGATGCGGCTGCCACCGGGCATGTCCATCGCCGACGCCGAAGCCGTACTCGACAGGCTCGTCGGTGCCGCCCGCCAGGAGGGCGTCGGCGCCGAGGTGGAGATTCTTGAACGGTTTCTTCCGTGCATCAACCCGGATGACGGCGCGTTGCCGATCATGCCATACGTCTGTGAAGCGAGCCTGCTTCCTCGGGGACAGGCTTTCCGGATCTGGGGACCGGGCGATCTCGACCAGGCTCACCGCATCGACGAGTCGCTCGACATCGAGACCGCAGCGCGTTACTGTGATGATCTCGAAGCGTGGTTGATGGAGTGCTGCGGATGAATGAGATCGACAACTGGCGACAGTCCTTTACCGAGGCATTCGTCGAGGCCGCACCGTATGTGGTGCGGATGCGCGGTCAGCACTGGGTTTTCTGGATCGACGGGGGTCTTTCTCCGGTACAGCAGGCCGATCTGGCCGAGGAAATCGCGATACTGAGCGTGCTGGGCGCTGACCTGACGATCATCGTCGGGGATGAACCGCGTGTCGCCGCGCCCATCGACGAGGCCCGTCAACAGCAGATCGACGAGGCAAATGCCGCGGCAATGCGGCGCTGGATGAACCTGCTGTCGCGCGGCTGGGTCGGTATGCCAGATCGGCGCTTCCGGTTGTGCGCGGTTTCCGGCAACCTGGTGACCGCACGACGGGTCGGCGTGATTGATGGCGTCGATCACGGGCTGCTTGGGGCGGTGCGCGACGTCTACGTCGAGCGGATCCGCGAGTTACAGCACGGCGGTCACGTCCTGATGCTCACTGGGTCGCTGCCCGGCGTGACGGGTATGCCGCTTGTCGTCCCACCGCTGGAGCTGGGCGTCGAATATGCCCGTGCCACGGATGCCGACAAGCTGGTGCTCGTATCCACGGGGTTGCCCTGGGATTGCCCGGCTGAGTGGACGCGAGAGCAGCTCGATCAGCAGCTTGCCGATGCCGACGCCAATGTGCGCCCATTGCTTGATACGGCGGCCGCTGCGATGGCTGCACGGATTGCCCGGGTTCATCTCGTCTCGGGAGATGCCCACGGCGCAATCCTCACGGAACTGCTCAGCCAGACCGGAAGCGGAGTGATGGTTGCGCAGTTGCCGAGCGCGATCATTGACCAGGTTGATGCAAGCGAGATTGCCGAGCTTGTCGCACTGCTGTCCCGGTTTGAGCCGGGCGGCCAGCTCGCGCCCCGCTCGCGCGAGCTGATCGAGGCGAGCCTGGATGATTTCCGTGTCCTTCGCGTGGATGGCCGTATCGTCGCCTGCGGTGCGTTGCGGTCCGCGGGTGACGGTGACGGGTTACTGGAGGCCATTGCGGTTCACCACGATTTTCAGGGAGAAGGCTGGGGGACCGAGCTGGTTCAGGCGTTGCAGAAGCAGGCCCGGAACCGAGGGTTCAGGCGCGTCTGGGCGCTGACGACCAACGCCGAGGACTGGTTTCGCGGCCTCGGGTTCAGGACAGCAGCCGACGAGATCCCGCCGGGTGTCAAGGACGCACTGCGTCCCGGACGAAACTCGGTCGTGCTCGTCTGGGATGTCGCGGCGACGCCGCGCGTTTCCTGAATCTGCCGGGCAGGGATCTTTTCGTCACGGTCCGGCGTCCAGCGCTTCGGCAAGCATCGGCGTGACATCGATCTCGGCGAACGGGCCGGGTACCGTGTTGCTCGTGACGATTCGATTGACGCCAGCCTTGCGCAGCGCATGGAGCGCGTCGCCGGCGAACAGTCCATGCACCGCGACGGCAACGGGCGCGCGTAAACCGAGTGATTGCAGGATGTTGGCCGTTTCAGCCATCGTTCGCGCGGTGGAAATGATATCGTCGACCAGCACGGGCTGTCGCGTGCGGTCGACGTTCGGATCGGCGAGCGTGATGCGGACATCGTAGTCGCCGTGCCGTTCCTTGCGCAGTACGGTAAATGGCGCGCCCGCACGTTCGGCGACATCCTGAACCCACTGTTGACTCTCTTCGTCCGGCCCGACGAGCAACGGACGATCGATATTGTTTGCGATCCAGTCGGACAGCGCCGGCGCCGCGTGCAGGTTGTGGGCCGGAATGTCAAAGAGGTCGTCGATCGACGCGACGCGGTGAAGATGCGCGTCGAAGGTCCACAGTTCGTCGGCGAGTTCTGACAACATCCGCGCGAAAATGCGGTTGCTGACCGCCTCTCCCGGCCGAAAGCGCTTGTCCTGACGCATATAGGCCAGGTACGGGGTGACGAGCCTGACGCGGGCCGCACCCAGTTCCCGTGCGGTTTGCGTCAGTAACGCCAGCGGCAGGAGCTTCGGATCCGGGTCGATCAGTGTCGCAACGACAATAACCTCGCGCTCCTGACAGTCGGTCAGCAGTCGCAGGCTGGTTTCGCCGTCCGGGAAACGATGGAGCTCGATCTTGCCCCGCTCGGCATCGAGTTTGCCGGCGAGCGCGTCGGCAAATCGTTCAGACGGCGGCAGCGCGAAGACGAGCGGCCTCATTGTTCCAGCTCGATGATGTCCGAATTGCGGCGGGCATATGCCTCAGCATAGCGCAGTTCACCGGGCGTCTCCGCGACAATGGTAAAAAGCGGCTGGCCGACATCGACCGCGTCGCCGACCTTGACGGCCAGATCCACGCCGGCCCCTTTTGCCGCCGGCGCGCCGGCCAGGCGTGCGACCGTCGCGAGGCGACGATTGTCGATCGCGCGTACGCGCGCGGCCGCGGGCGCCGTGACGTCGAGGCGGTGGTGCCCCGGCACTGGCTC
>RFIY01000294.1 GCA_003695505.1 Candidatus Dadabacteria bacterium
CTCAAACACCCTCGAACACCTCGCCAAGGAGACGGAGCAGTGAACAAGAACCTCCTGCTCGCACCCGGACCGACCCCGGTGCCGCCCGAAGCCCTGTTACGCATGGCCCAGCCGATGATTCATCACCGGACGCCGCAGTTCAGCCAGACGCTGGCAGAAACGGCGGCGATGCTGCAGGAATTGTATCAGACCACGCAGCCCGTGCTGATGATTGCCGGTTCCGGTACCGCCGGAATGGAGTCGGTCGTTGCCAACCTGATTGGCGCGGGCGACAAGGCGCTGGTCGTGCGCGGCGGTAAGTTTGGCGAACGCTGGGGCGAGATTGTCGAGGCCCACGGCGGCATCGCGGTGAACCTCGACGTCGAATGGGGCCAGGCGGTCGATCCGAAGGCCGTCGCGGCCAGGCTCGACGAAGACCCTGATATTGCCTGCGTGTTCGTTCAGGCCTGCGAAACCTCGACCGCAACGGAGCACCCGATCGAAGCCCTGGCAGCGGTCGTCCGGGAGCGTGACAACGTGCTGCTCTGCGTCGACGGCATCACCGGCGTCGGCTGCTTCCCGCTACCGATGGATGAATGGGGCATCGATGCCCTCGTTTGCGGCAGCCAGAAGGCCTTGCAACTGCCGCCCGGGCTGGCGACGGTCGCATTGAGCGAGCGCGCGTGGAAGCGGGCCGAAACGGTCCAGCGCACCGGCACCTACTACCTGGACCTGCTGAAGGAACGCAAGGCGCAGGCTGAGCAACGCACAACCGCCTGGACCGCGCCTGTCAGCCTGATTCACGGACTCAACGAAGTGCTGAAACGCACACTCGATGAGGGTCTTGCGCAAACCTATGCGCGTCAGGAATGTCTCGCGCGTGCGACCCGCGCCGGTCTTGAGGCGATTGGTCTCCGGCTCTACTCATCCGCACCGTCGCGCTCCGTCACCGCGGCTTGGGTACCCGAAGGCGTCGATGGCGCGAAGCTGGTGAAGTATCTCCGGGACGAGATGGGCGTGACGCTGGCCGGCGGGCAGGCGAAGCTGAAAGGCAAGATCATTCGCATTGGCCATATGGGCTATGTAGGTCCGTTCGATATCATTTCCGGACTCAGCGCCGTGGAAATCGCACTGGACAGGCTCGGGCACGACGTGGAGTTTGGCCGCGGACCCGCGGCGGCGATCGCGATCGTCCGCGAGCAATGGCCGAGCGCCGCATAACTGGAACAGAAGAAGCGAGTAGCAGACATGACGCTGAAGGTATTGATTAGCGACCCACTCGGCCAGGAAGGTCTGGACATTCTCGACGCCACACCCGGTGTCGAGGCCATCGTCGAAACGGGCCTCAAGGGCGAAGATTTACGCAAGAAGCTCAATGAAGTCGACGCGGTGATCATTCGCAGCGGCACGACGCTGTCTGCCGACGTACTCGAAGGCAACACCCGGCTCAAGGCGATCGGTCGCGCCGGTATCGGGGTCGACAATATCGACCTTGACGCAGCGACTCGGCTTGGCATCGTCGTGATGAACACGCCGAGCGGCAATGCGATCACGACCGCAGAACACGCCATTTCGCTGATGATGTCGGCCGCCCGCCATATCCCGCAGGCCTGCGCCAAATTGCGCGCCGGCATCTGGGATCGAAAAATGGTCGGCACCGAGTTGTACGGAAAGACGCTCGGCATCATCGGCCTTGGGAATATCGGCTCGCTCGTCGTCGAACGGGCCCAGGGCCTTGGTATGAATGTGGTCGGCTTCGATCCGTTCGTTACCGAAGACCGGGCGCAGGCGCTCGGCGTGGAGCTGGCGTCGGTTGAAGAGGTCATCGAACGCGCGGACGTGCTGACGCTGCACGTTCCTCTGACCGACAAGACGCGGCACCTCATTGGTGCGGAACAGCTCCGGCGTATGAAACCCACCGCGATTCTGGTCAACGCAGCGCGGGGCGGCATCGTCGATGAAGCCGCACTGGCTGACGCACTGGAGGCCGGTGAAATTGCCGCAGCCGCCCTCGATGTGTTCGAACAGGAGCCGCCGGATCCGGAAAATCCGCTGCTCAAGTCGGAGCGATGCATCTTCACGCCGCATCTCGGCGCTAGCACACGCGAGGCCCAGACCAAGGTCGCCGTCGATGTCGTCAAACAGGTCTGCGATTTTCTGCTCAAGGGCGAGATCCGCAACGCCGTCAACGCGGCAAGCGTCTCGGCCGACGTACTCGAGCGCCTCGGTCCGTGGCTGACCCTGTCGCAGCAGCTCGCTGCATTGCTTGGCCAGTTGCATGACGGCGCGTTCGAGCGTATCCGGATCAACTTCGCCGGCGAAATATCCGCCCAGGAAACACGCCCATTGATTGCCCGCGCCGTTGCCGCGATCCTGCGAACGGGGATCGAGGAACTGGTCAATGAAGTCAACGCGCTGGAGGTCGCAAAACAACGCGGGATTCACGTCGAAGCGACGCGTACGGCCGAAACGCGCGACTACGCATCGAGTGTCACGATCACGATCGAAGGACCCGAACGCGCAACCAGCGGTACCGGGACGGTCTTTGGGCAGAACGAGCCGCGTATCGTGCGCATCAACGACTTTCGGATGGAGCCGCTGGCGATTCACGGCGCACTGCTGTTCGCGGTCAACCGCGACGTGCCCGGCGTCATTGGACGACTCGGCACACTGCTTGGCGAGGCCGGCGTCAATATCGCGCAGATGAGCGTGGGGCGTACGCCGGAGCGGGAAGGCATGGCGCTGACCGTCGTTGCACTGGATGGCCCCGCCTCTGATGAGACGCTTGCCGCCATGCGGGATCTCGATGTGATCTGCGAATTGCGTCAGGTTCTGCTGTGACCAGCCGCGGCCGGCTGGCGGAGGGCGCCCGGGAATACCTGCTCGAGCGCGGCGAACGCCTGGGCGACCTGTTCCGCATCGTCGAAACATCCTTTCGAGAAGCCGGCGCACGGCGCGTCATTCCTACGACACTGATCCCGCTGGCCGATATCGAGGATCCGGATCACGCGATCGTCTTCACCGAGGCGGGAACAGGCCGCACGCTCGCGTTACGCCAGGATCTGACCCCGCTGGTGGCGCGGATCGTGCGGCAGGAGCTCGCACACCTGACCTCGCCCTACAAGCTCTATTACATCGAGCGCGTCTGGCAGTCCCGCTCGGTCGGCAGTCGCGCACGCGAACAAATCCAGGCCGGTTGCGAATGGATTGGCTTTGGCCCGGAACGGGACGGCGACGTGCTCGCCCTGGCCACCACCGTGGCGCGGCAGCTCACGGATCGGCCACTGACTCTGGTTCTCGGCGATGCTCGCCTTCGCGCCGCCTGGCAGGCCGCGCTGACGCCAGCAGATCCTCGCACTGCGGAGGCCGCGCTTGATGCACGCAACCTGTCACTCTGGCAAAACGCCGGCGACCCCGCCTGGCCCGACCTGCCACTGTTGACCATTGATCCGGGCAACGTGCCGCCGCTGCCGGACGGCGTGCGTGAGCTCGTGGACGAACTGGTCGCCGTCGGTCGCCCGCTCGCGGATCAGGTGCGTGTCGTCATTGATCCGGTCGCACCCGCGCCGCACGACTATTACACGGGGATGTGGTTCCAGGTGTTGTCGGGCATCGAACACGACCCCTGGCTGCGCGGCGGACGTTACGACCAGCGCTATGAAAACGGCCGGCCGGCGGTCGGATTTGCGATTGACCTGGATGCGGTGGTCGAAGATTGCGGCTGAACTGCCGATACGCCCGACAACGTAGGCGGCGCGGGAAGAAGTGCCGCCTCGCCCGGTCACCGCTCCACTGATGTTAGAATCTATAAACTGGATCGGGTACGATTGCGTGCGGGGCGTGCGATGCGGCACGTCACGCACAGGCCGGCACGCGCCGGAATCGTCGAAGAGGCGATCGATCGACACCCATGCCGCACCGGACAGGCATCAACCCGCAGACAAGGTTGCAGATTTGTTCACCCGCCAGCAAAGGGGCACATCGCCGTTATGCCCAATGTAGTCGTGATCGGGGCCCAATGGGGTGATGAAGGCAAGGGAAAGATTGTCGATATGTTCGCCGCCGAGGCGGACTGCGTCGTCCGTTTTCAGGGCGGCAACAATGCTGGCCATACCCTGGTCGTTGAGGGTCGGAAATTCGTCGTCCATCTGATTCCTTCGGGAATATTGCATGCCGGTTCGCTGAACCTGATCGGCAACGGCGTCGTCGTCAATCCGGCGGTGCTTCTCGAAGAAATCGGCGGCCTGCGTGACGGCGGCATCGACGTCACGCCTGACCGTCTGATGATTTC
>RFIY01000295.1 GCA_003695505.1 Candidatus Dadabacteria bacterium
ATGTCGGTCCACAGCACGTCCACCGACCGGCCCACCCATTCCTGATGGTCTTCTGCCTGTATGGTCTGCTGAAGCGCAAACAGTTCCTGCAGCCACGCCTTCTTGTCTGCCATCGGCACCGGATCGTCCATCCGCAACGCCGGTGTCATCGGACGTGGGCTGAACACGAATGCATAGATCTGCGCGAAGCGGACCTCGCGCACGATGTCGAGCGTTGCCTCGAAGTCCTCGCGCAGCTCACCCGGAAAACCGACGATGATGTCTGTCGAGAAATGAATGTCCGGGCGCGCCTCGCGCAGCATGGCAACGATTTCGAGGTAGCGCGCACCGGTGTAGCCACGCCGCATGGCCGCGAGCACCCGGTCGCTGCCCGCCTGGAGCGGCAGATGCGCGCTCGGACACAGATTTGGCAACTCCCGATAGGCTGTCGCGAGATCCTCGGTGTAATCCTTCGGGTGCGGGCTGGTGAAACGGATGCGGTCGACGCCGGGCACCTCGTGGACGCGGTAGAGCAGTTCCGCGAAGGACGGGAACGCATCGAACTTCGCGCCCCAGGAATTGACGTTCTGGCCGAGCAGCACGATCTCGCGCGCGCCGCGGTCGACATGTTCGCGCACCTCTTCGACGACCGCGTCGAGCGGACGACTGACCTCCCGCCCGCGCGTAAATGGCACGACGCAGAACGTGCAGACGTTGTCACAACCTTCCTGGATCGTCACGAACACCGATGCTCGCCGACGCGGCAATACCGTATCGGGTCGCCCCAGCCGCGCCACCGGATCCGAATGTTTCCACTCCGTGGCAATGACCCGTTCGCCGGAGCGCGCAACCGTCTCGAGATGTTTCGGCAATTCGCGCACCTGATGCGTGCCGAGGACGAGATCGACCCACGGCATCCGTTTCGTGATCGCGTCCCGCTCCTGCTGGGCGACACAGCCGGCGACGACGACGCGCCGGCCGTTCTGCTTCCAGTGCTTCAGACGTCCAAGATCCGAATACAACTTCTGCTCGGCCTTGTCGCGCACGCTGCAGGTATTGATGACAACGACGTCGGCATCCTCGACTCCACTGGCGGGTTGCAGACCCTGCCCCTGAAGCTGCGCCTCGACGACCTCCGAATCGCGGACGTTCATCTGGCAACCGTAGGTCTGGATGTAGTAACGCCGTGGCGACGGCGATTGTTCTGGGGCCGTAGGCATATCGGGTCCAAAACTCGGTTTGGCGACTCGCGCGATGACAATGGATCTCTGCCCGTTTATGGTAGCAAGGCGCACAACGAATAGCTACCGCGTTCGCTCAGACACATCTCCGTAACTGCCGGAAAATCAATTTGGCAACAACAGGTTGCCTGCGCCGCAACGGAAAGTCGCCGCCCTGGATCGAAAACGCTGACAAAAGGTCTCTGCGCCCAATCCACGCGGCGCCCCGCGCGCCCCTCGCGGCAGCGTACCGGTCACCGCGTTATTCTTGACTTCCTCCAACGGAAGGCGTACGCTGTTCTCGGATCTGAGTCTTTCGGCCTTCACGGGCCCATCGAGCTGTCGTTGCAACATGACTGTACACCTGCCTCGTCACAGCCAGGGCCATTCATCCGCCGTCGCCCCTGTTGGCCGCTGGCGGATGCGATTGTTTCTGCTCATTCCGACCGCGATCGCGGCTGTATTCTGGCTGCTCGGCAGCGACTACTACCTCTCAGGCGACAGACACGCCCACCCGGCGCACGATCTGCTACAGCCAGGTGGGCAATTCGGCCATCTGATCGGCTACGTCGGCACGGCGATCCTGATGACGAACTTCCTCTACTACATTCGTAAGCGGGTTCGCTGGTGGCCACTGCCAGGATCGGTCGCAGCGTGGCTCGATTTTCACGTCTTTGTTGGATTGACAGGATCGTCGCTGGTCCTGTTCCACAGTGCGTTTCTGGTCAACAATACCGTGGCGACGACCAGCCTGTTCTGCCTCGCCATGCTGGCCGTCACGGGCATCATCGGCCGCTATGTGCACGGTCAGACGCCTGCCGACCTCGCAGCCTGGCGGGCGGCCGCCAATCTGCTGTCCAGCGAACTGCGCCGCGCCCTCCCGCCGGCTGAGTGGGCGGCCGTTCAGCAGTTCGCCGAGGAGCTGGGCCGTACCATTCGTCCCGCACGCTCGCCTGCCCAGGCCGCCATGACCTTGCTGTCGGGTCCGGTCGAAGCGTTGCGTCTCGAGTACCGAATCCGCGTGCAGGCCCGCCACTGGCCCGCGCATCAGCGGCCCATTCGACAGTGGCTGAAATTGCAGACGCTGATCACGCGCGGTGAGCGCCGCGTGCTGGCGTATCGCCGCATCCTGCCGGAGTGGCGGCGCATCCATCGCGCGCTAGCGTTACTGATGGTCCTGACCATGCTGGTACACGTCGCGGTCATCACCTGGATCGGTTATGTCTGAGCATCGCCGGCATCTTCGTTGCATCATCGGCGTCGGACTGCTGCTCACGCTGTTCTTCTGTCTGCCAGCCCCGACCCGCGCCGCGCTGGTCAGCCCCGGCGATCTGTCTCGATTTCATCAGGAACTCGATAGCGTGACCCAGTGCAAACAATGCCACGGCCGCGGCGAAGCGGTGGCTGACCAGTGCCTGGCGTGCCACACCGATCTCGATCATCGCATCGCCGACGAAGCGGGCTACCACGGACGCCTTGCCCAGGAGGACAAGCTGCGCCCATGCGCCACCTGCCATCGGGAGCATCAGGGGCGCGCGATGGATCTGATTCCGGAGGAGAAACTGAAACCGTCGAAGTTCCGTCATGCCGACGTCGGGTATCCGCTCGACGGAAGCCACGCGACGCTGGAATGCCGCGATTGTCACGTCCCAAAATTCCAGCACGCCGAGTGGGAAGCCCCCGACAGCATCAACCCGGAACGCACCTGGCTGGGACTGGGCACTGCGTGCAGCGATTGCCACGACAGCCCACATCACAAAGACCTGCAGTGGAGTACCTGTGCGGACTGTCATCAGACCGATACCCCCTTCGCAGAAGCGCCGTTGAGCATCACACGTCACGCCGAGACGCGCTATGCCCTGGAGGGCGCGCACGCATCGGTGCGCTGCCGCGACTGCCACCGGGGCGCGTCGTTCGAGCAGCGGCATGCCTTTCCCGAAAAAATCGCCTGCCGGACCTGCCACGACCCCGCGGCTCATCCCGAAACGCTTCAGCAGACGCGCCTGCTGTTCGGACCGTCCTGCCAGGATTGTCACACCAGTGTCCGCTTTGCGCCTTCACGCATCGGGATCGACAAACACGCGCAAACAGACTTCGGCCTGACGGGTGCACATCTGTCGGTTCCCTGTCAGGATTGCCACAAGCCCCACCCAATCGTCGGCGATCGCACGCTACTCGTCCCCGCAAAACAGCAGGTCCCGCTTCACATCGACGATCACGCGGACTGCGAACGCTGCCACGAAAACGTGCACAAGAAACAATTCGATGTATACGGTTTCGAAGGCACCTGTCGCCACTGTCATGTGACGGATCGCTGGGGGCGCGTCCGCTTCGACCATGATGCCACCGGCTTTGTCCTCGATGGCGCACACGCGAAAGCCGACTGCGTAGCTTGCCATCAGGACGGAGCACGGCGGCAGCTCGCACCGCGGCAATCGGTACCCGTCCGGCCGTGTGCGGCCTGCCACGGGGATCCACACGCCGACCAGTTCGCTACCGACCCGCCGCGCACCTGCGAGGACTGCCACGGAACCTCGACCTTCCGCCGGCGGGACGACTGGAATCATGCAAAGGAAGCCGGCTGGGCACTGGGCGACGCACACGAGTCGGTGGCGTGCAGCGAATGCCACATCGACTACAGCAATGGCGAGCGGACAGTACAACAGTTTCGTGGTGTCCCCCGCGAGTGCTCGGCCTGCCACGCAAACCCGCACAAGGGGATGCAACCATGAATGCGCTGGCAAAATGGGGACTCGTCGTACTCACCATAGCGATTTTTTCGGAGATGGTCGGGGCCAATCCGCAGTGCACGGATTGCCATCTCAATCGACAGTGGACGACGCTGAAAGCGATCGACCCCGTCACCATGCCCGACGCGATCGGCTTCGATCACAATCGACAAACCGGATTTCCTCTCGATGGCGCGCACCGCAAGGTACCCTGCGCCGCGTGTCATCAGGCTGGCATGCGCCTTCGGGGTTCAGACCTGACCTGCGCGGACTGCCACCGTTCCCCGCACAAGAAGATCGAGCAACGGGACACATGCGCACGCTGCCACACCACGGTCGACTGGCAGCCGCCTGCCCAGCCCGACGCGCACAAAGACGCCGCCTTTCCGCTTCTGGGTCGCCACCGCACACTTGCCTGTGCAGCCTGCCATCGCGACGACAGCAAATCACCGGGGATGACGCCGCAGCGCTGTGCGGCATGTCATCGGGATCAGGTACTGGCGTCCTCGGTCCACCCGAACCACCTTGCCAGTGGCTTCGTGCAGGATTGCGAATCCTGCCACACCGAAGCCGGCTGGGGTATGGCCAGGGTCCAGCACGCCCGTTTCTGGCCGTTGCGCGGCGCGCACCGCGATGTCGATTGTGCCGCCTGTCATACCAGCGCCGACTATCGCCAGGTTGACCGGCAGTGCGTGTCCTGCCATCTGACCGATTATCAGCAAAGCACGAATCCGGATCATGTCGCCGCGGGATTTGGCCAGGACTGCGAATCCTGTCACCGCAACAGCGGCACCTGGACCGTCCGCAACCGCTCCTTCCACGATCCCTTTTTTCCGATCAGCTCCGGGCCGCACGACGCGAGCTGCCAGAAGTGTCATCAGGGGGTGAGCTACAAGGACTTCACCTGCTTTGCCTGCCACGCACACAGCCGCGCCAAAATGGATGACAAGCACGACGATGTGGCCGGCTACACCTATAGCGCGCCGGCGTGCCTCGAATGCCATCCTCGGGGTACTGAAAACCGTGTCGATGGCCGCACCGGCGCAACTCGTCGCGGGGACGACTGAGCGCGATGCGGCGTGCGTTTGCGCTGGTTCTGTGGATGCTTGCGTCGGCCACGTTATCCGCGTGCGCACCGCACGGGGTTCAACCAGTCGAACCCGCGGCTTGCGACACCTGCCATCTGACACCTGCGACGTCCGTCACGCCGCTGCACACGACATCCGAAATGGATTGCAGCCTGTGTCACGAGACCGCAGCGTGGAGCGGCGTCACATCCTATACCCACGTCGGATCGTACACCCCCGAAGGCGCGCACGCCGCACTCGATTGCCGTCAATGCCATGTCGCCGTGTTCGTCGGCACGAGTGCCGATTGCGCCGGCTGCCATCAGGCGGATTTCGCCAGCACAACGAACCCCGATCACGAAACGCTCGGTTTTTCGACGACCTGCAACGAATGCCATGGCCAGACGGCCTGGGTTCCGGCCGATGACGCCTTCCACGACACGTTCTTTCCGATCAGCTCCGGCAATCATGCGCGGCTGGACTGCACCGATTGCCACAATAGCGGAACGTTGGAGGAGTTCACCTGTGTCGATTGCCACGAACATCGGCAGAGCAAGATGGACGCGGAACACCGTGGCGTCTTCGGTTACAAATACCAGTCCAGTTCCTGCTTCAGGTGCCATCCACGGGGGCGTGAATGAAACGCCTGCTGTTGCTCCTGTCGATGTGCCTGACGGCCACGGCGACCTTCGCCACGCCTCTCGAACTGTCCGTCATCGCAACGAGCATCGACGGATGCTTCGTCGCGCTGCCCGACCGTGACCAGAACGGTCAATGGGTCGCGACCGAGGATCCGCGCATTCGCTGCTCGTCCCGATCGTGCCTGATCCCGGATTGTTCGGCCCGCCCAGGCACCGAGATACCGGTCTCGTTACAGTGGAAAGCAACCGCGCCCGAAGCAGGCAGCGCGCCGACCGCAATATCCGTACCGGCGTCGTTCTGGAAAATGGCACAACCGATGCGCGAACGGCTCCATCCGGCTACACGACCGACACCACCCGCGCGGCGGATCACGGCATCGAGACCCGACAGTTACCTTACACTGGGCGTTTACACGGCCGCGGCGCTCGCGGGAACGCCGATCGGCCACATCGCCAGCGGCATTCGCCTCAGCGCGCAGCAACAGGTGACGGAAACGGGGCTGAGCTTCAGCGAGCGCGGCGAGGCGCGCCGCGCCAGGGGCGTCGATGATCCGGTATCACTCGTGGTCGACGAATTGCTCGCTCGGTGGATGCAGGGCGAATACGCCGTACTGGAGGCGGGTCGCGGCACATCCTGCGACGGCAGCCTGCTTGATGGCGCGACGTTGCATGTCGCCTGGCATCAACTGACGTCGTGCGTCGGCGGCGGCTGGCTCCCCAATTCGCGTCGGCTCAAGCCATCCCTGAAGTGGCCGACCGTCAGCTACAGCATCGGACTGCGCAATTCAGCGTTGAACACGGCGCTGGTCGGCCGCCAGATCTGGGATCGGACGTACGGCGCGGATCCACACTGGGATCGGCTGACCGGCACCTGGACATCAGCGCGGCACTGGCTGGTCCTGAGCGGCGGCGGTTACTGGCTCGGTAACGACCCGACCAATCCCTTCTTCCAGCCGGTGCAGGGTAGCCTCCAGTTCGGCTGGCGAATCTTGCCGGAACTCGATCTGTCGTGGTCGTCATTCTGGTGGCACGAATTGCTGACGCCATCCGAACAACAGCGCACGGGATTTTTCCCCTGGCCCGACACCACGACCGGGTCGTCCTTCCAGGGGCCACAAGTCATCGAACACGGATTGACCGCGCGATGGCGACACGGCATACACGACCTCAATGCTCGTTTCTGGGGTAGCGACGTCAACCAGGCCCTGAGTGGTGGCGGGCGTGTCGCCTGGCGCGTACATCTGCGCGACGCCGGCGCGCTCCGTTCGACATTGCTGACGCTTCGCTACCGCGATGGCGGCCGCACCCGGGACTGGCGCGCGACGAGTGGTCTGCAATTCGATATCGGCAACGGCATGCTGCAGCTTGGGGCCTGGGCCGGGCAGCGCGCCTGGGGACACGACGTCTGGCGCCCTCAGGGTGGGGCTGAATCCAGTGTGCAGTTTCCACTCGCGGACCGCGCCTGGCTGGCCATGGACGCAACCCTGGATGCTGCGCGTGATGAATCCGTCGCCGCCACCACCTGGCTCAATCTTGACTGGGATGTATTCTGATGGACCTCGAAACACTGCTCTACTGGATCACCCTGGCGTTGATCGGCCTTGGTTTCTGGTTCCTGGACAGACATCGAGAACGGCGCGCGCAACGGCGCGTGGCCGAAGCGCACGAAATCGGCACCCACATCCCGGTATCGCTGTCACCGCGCATCGATCCAGAGCGCTGCATTGGCACGGCGGCCTGCGCCATGGCCTGCCCGGAAAAATCGATCCTCGAAATCGTCGGCGGCCGGGCGATACTGGCTCACGCGGCGCATTGCGTCGGGCACGGGGCCTGCTATCAGGCGTGCCCCGTGGATGCCATCGATCTGGTCATCGGCAGCGAGCAACGTGGCGTCCACATTCCCCATATCCAACCCAATTTCGAAACCAACCGCCGCGGCATCTACATTGCCGGTGAGCTGGGTGGCATGGGGCTGATCGCCAACGCGATCCAGCAGGGAACCGAGGCCGCCGACTACATCGACCAGGATCTGGCCGACGACCCGGACGCAGTTACCGACTACGCAGATGTCGCGGTCATCGGTTCGGGACCGGCCGGTATCGCCGCGGCGCTTCGACTACACCAGCTTGGACGGCGCATCGCATGGTTCGATCGCTACGGCATCGGAGGTGCCGTCAATACCTATCCCCGGCAAAAAATTGTCATGACGCGCCCGTTCCACCTGCCAGGCTGGCGGCCAATTCGCAGCCGCGAACTGAGCAAGGAGCAGCTTGCCGACACCTTTCGCCGCGCAACGGATGATGCCGGAATCACGCCGAAAATCGCCGAGGTCACGGATATCACCGGCACGAACAATGCATTCCAGATCGTTGCAGCGAACAGTACGCCGACCGCGGCACGACGTGTACTGCTCGCACTCGGCCGCCGCGGCAATCCAAGGCGGCTGAATGTCCCTGGCGAAGATCTGCCGTTCGTCACCTATGTCTATCGCGATGGCTGGCAATACGAAGGGCAACGGGTTTTCGTGGTCGGCGGCGGAGATTCAGCGGTTGAATCGGCGCTGACAGCCGTTCGTGATGGCGCCGACAGGGTGATGCTCTGTTATCGCGGCGAACGGATCACCCGCGCCCGAGCGGCGAATCGTCAGCGCCTCGAACGCGCCGTTGACGCTGGCGAAGTCGAACTATTGCTGTCAGCCAACGTTACCCGCCTGGAACCGGACGGCACGGTGTACATTGACCAGAGTGGCCAACAACGCACCGTTTCCGCGGATATTGTCATCATCCAGATCGGCGGAGAGCCGCCGACCGAATTTCTGAACCGTCTCGGCATCGAAATGGACATCAAGCACGGCGAAACCATTGCCGGCCCGCGACGCTGACTCCAAAAGCGTTGGTTCAGCCGAATCGCGTCACCACCTGATGTACGAGCCCCGGCATATGGCGCCCAAGGAACGCCGCGAACTTGCCGTGTCCGGTAAAGACGAATTCGCGTTTGCGACGCCAGATTGCATCGACACAGACGCGACCCGCCCGGTCCGTCGGCCACATCAGGCGTGCAGGCCGCGGATCGGGTCGTTCCGGATGATAGACGCCGTCGTTGTCGACCCGTGCGATCTCGCTTTCGACGAAACCAGGTTCGAGCAGTGTAATTGACGCACCGGAGCCGGCAAGCTCCTGCGCCAGAGACAACGCCAGTCCGCGGATCGCGAACTTGCTGGCCGTATAGGGAGAAGTCTTCGGTGTCGCGATCACACCGCTGACACTGCCGGTCACCGCGAAGCGCCCCTTGCGCTCGACCACATGCGGCCATGCCGCGCGCAACGTAAATACGGCGCCGAGCACGTTGACATCCATCTGCCGCCGCCACTGCTCGGGCGTAATGTCGGGAAAGGCACCCGTAACACCCATGCCAGCATTTGCGACCGCGACATCGAGGTGGCCGCATTCGTCGATGATCCGCGCGGCCGTTGTGTCGAGCGCCGCGGCATCGGTCACGTCGACCGGCATCGGCAACGCCTGCCCGCCGTTGTCCGCGATCTGAGCGGCCACGGCTTCGAGCGGTTCCGACCGTCTCCCGCTGAGAACGACCTGCCCGCCCCGCGCGGCGAATTCCCGCGCCATCGCCGCGCCAATGCCCGTCCCCGCACCAGTAATCCAGATGACCTGGCGTGAAAATTGCGCCGTTGAACCCATGCCGAGTGCTCCTTCTGCTCCGTTCGTCGAGTGCTACACTGTCTTGTCATGGACAAGCCACGTTCCACCGACAGACTACCCGATCTGCGCGCTGCGGCGGCCGATGCGACGTTCCGTCTGTTCCGGCTGCAAACCGACCTGTACAATCGCTTTTCGTTGCCGGTCATTTCGACAGCACGCCCGTTCTCGTTCTACCGCAAGGCGTTTTTCGACAACCGCAGCGAACGCGCGGTACTCGACGAGCTGCAGGGAAAGGTCATCCTCGACATTGGCTGCGGCTTTACGCCGTACATGCCCGACTCGATGTTCCAGGCCTGCCGGCGCGCCGGCATCGACTTCTACGGCGTCGATCCCAAGCTGGGGCAGAAGCCGCGCTTCAACCTGATCGATACTGTCGCGCGCTGGTCGACGAACCTGCGCGCGCCGATGGATCCGAACGCGCCTGGCGATGCCTGGCGCATCGGCGCCATGGCCGACAACCTGCCGTTTGCCGATGGCGCGGTCGATCTGATTCTGTCGAGCTGGCTGCTCGAGGTCTGGCTCAGCGACCCGGACATTCTTGCATCCATCTACCGCGAGTTTGCGCGCGTCCTCAAACCCGGCGGGCAGGCACGGCTGATGCCGCAGCCGAAGCTGACACCGGGAACGCGAGGGCGGGCCTTCGACGACGCATTGCAGGCATTCGATGTACACCAGAAGCCGTTGCCCGTCGGCTCGCCCAATCTGTTTCCGCCCGCCTATCTGACCATCCTGACGCGGCGTTCCTGATGGCGCTGTTTTCGCGAAAGGCCGCGCCACGGGGCCCTACGCGGGTCGATGAGGGCTGGTTCATCGACGACGACCCCGATATGCGCACGATCATCGAGCGGCTGTTCTCGAACGCGGGACAACGCTTGCGCCTGTTCGCGGACGCAGACGCGGCGCTCGACGCGCTGCAGGAGCAACGGCCCCCCTTCATTCTGGTCGACCTCGATCTGCCGGGCACCGACGGCTTTGCGTTCGCCCAGACGGCGCGAACGCGTCCGGATTGCAGCGACCTGGTCCTGATTGCCTTCACGTCGTCGCACGAGTGGATCGTCGGCGACCGAGTCAGACAAAGCGGCTTCGACACGATCATCACGAAGCCTCTGGCTGCGGCGGATCTCGTCGACACGCTCTGGCGGGAACTGGCCGATCGGGGTCTGGTGCCTCGTGACACGCGGCCTTCTGCGCCCGAAGAACCCATCGAAGACTTCGACTTCACGGCGGATTGACCTTGTTGCCGGTGGGACGTCGCGAGCATCGAGCAGGCGCTGCGGCGTCGTTTTCGCGCACATCCCGCCTGCTTCTCTGGCTACCGTTGACGCTCTGCGCGAGCTTCGCTGACGCGGCCGTGCCGGCGACGTTCACGACGCTGCCAAATGACCTGAACGACGACTGGCAACTGATTTCGACGATTCCCGAGCGCGCCGGGCGCATCCACGACAGTGAGCGCGCGCTCGGTTCGGGCAGCCGTGTGGACCGCGCCTGGCAGATCACGAAAGGTCGCTGGGATGTGCGGATCGCGATCCTCGATTCCGGCATCAAGTGGGATGAGCGCGACCTGCTCTACAAGGTCTGGCTCAACCCGGCGGAGCTGGCGCACGCGACGCCGGAAGCCGGTCTGACGACCCCGACGTCGGCCGCCGTGCTGTTCGACGGGCCGATCGACTGTACGACCTGGACCGCCTCGCCGCCGGACATCAACGGCGACGGGGTGTTCAATCTGGAGGACTACCTGTGCGACGCTCGCATCGATCCGACCGCCGGTGTCGATGTCGCCGATGACATCATCGATCCATCCGATCTGATCGCGCTGTTTAGCAACGGCATCGACGAAGACGGCAATGGCTACGTCGATGACATCGCCGGCTGGGATGCGATGTGGGACGACAACAATCCCTACGACGACACGCGCTACGGACACGGCACCGGCGAGGCAGAGGACTCGGCCGCCGAAACGGACAATGGTTTTGGCGGGGCCGGTGTCTGCGCGAACTGCCCGTTCGTCCCCGTTCGTGTCGGAGATTCGTTCATCACGGACATCAACAGTTTCGTCGACGGCGTGCAATATGCACTGAGTGTGTCGGCGACGGTCATTCAGGAAGCCCTCGGCGCACTGAACTTTAACGACGATGTGCGCCGCGTCGTCGATGCGGCCTGGGATCGCGGCGCGGTCGTGATCGGCAGTGCCGCCGACGAGCTGAGCTACCACCAGAACCCGCCCGGCTACGCCGACCGTGTCGTGTATACGAATGCCGTCGCCTACAACGCACCCGAAATCGATCAGGCGACGTCGTTTCTCGGGTTGAGCTCCTGCACAAATTACGGCATTCGCGTCGATGTCAGTACGGCGTCGGGAAGTTGCTCGTCGGGTGCCGTCGGCCGGCTTGCAGGTGTCGCCGGGTTGATCGCCAGTGCGGCTCGCGATGTGAATTTGAACCCGCCGCTGCACCCCGGCGAACTGGCGACGCTGATCCGCATAACGGCCACCGATCTGAACAACCGCGACGATCCGGCGCGGGCCACAGCCTGGCTGACCTGGCCGGGCTGGGACACGATCAGCGGCTACGGGCGTGCCGACGCGGAAGCGGCCGTTCGCGCCGCGGCCACCGGCGCGATTCCCCCGGTCGTGGACATTCGTACCCCGCACTGGTTCGCGCAACTGCCACCAACGGCAACAACCGTTGAGATTCGCTCTTCCGTGCGCAGTTTCCGCAGCGAAGCCGTGCGCTGGAACCTCTATGTCGCGCCGGGAGGCGATGTGCGTGACGACGCGCTGCAACGGGTCGCCTCCGGCAGCGGTACGTCGGCGATCTCGATCGCGGAGACCGTGCAGTTGCCGCGCCCGTCCTCACTGCCTCCCTGGCCGTGGCGCGAAGCGATCACGATCGTCATCGAGGCCGAGGACGCCGGAGGGCGGCGCGGTCGCGAACGGCGTGTGATCTTCCGGCAGCAGGACCGCGACCTGCGCCGCGGCTTCCCACTGGCGCTCCGCGGCAGCCTCGAACCGTCGCCGAAAGCGGCCGACCTCGACAGCGATGGCGCTGCAGAGATCATTCAACTCAGCAACGACGGTCGACTCCACGCCATTCGCACGGACGGAAGCGAACTGCCGGGGTTTCCGGTTGCCCTGACGCCGCGTGTCCGTGGGCGCGACGCATTCGCCGTCGTCGCCGGGCGAACCGCCGTCGGCTCCCCCGCGATTGCCGATCTGGATGGCGACGGCCGCTCCGAGATCGTCACGACCGACCTCGAAGGCTTCGTTACGGTGGTCGATTCCACGGGCGCGATCCGCTGGCAGTGGACACCGTTCGCGGACCGCCCGGCGCTGGCAGCGCGAACGGCGCCGGACCGTCGCCTGCACGACAGCATCTTCGTGTCACCGGTCGTCGCCAACCTGGATCCGACGGGACCGCCACACATCATCGTCGCCGCCGAAGACGGCCAGCTTTGGGTCCTGAACGCCGAAGGTGACGTCCGCGAGGGTTTCCCGGTCACCGTGTCGCATCCTTCTACCGGCCGGCTCGAACGCATCACCGCCCATCCGGCGGTCGGCGACATCGACGGCGACGGCCGCCCGGAAATCGTCATCGGCAGCAATGAGTTTCGTCCATCGGC
>RFIY01000296.1 GCA_003695505.1 Candidatus Dadabacteria bacterium
ATCGCCGCGAGCCCGTGCGCCACCGCCTCGACCGGTGCCCGGTTGCGCATGTCGATCCATTCCATCGCGAGCAGCGCCCGGCCACCATCCTCGATGCAGGCGAGCACCTCAGGCACGACAATGCGATCGCGGTCGGCGCGCGCCAGCATCCGCAGCGCCTCGGCCTCGGCCGAAAAGGCCCCGGCTGCAACGCGTTCGCCCGCCTTGCAAAAGACTCTGCCGCCGTCCCGCAGCCGCCCCTGCCAGGCGTGCCATGTGCCGCCGCCAGCAGGCTGCAGCGAGCCGGAAAGCTGGAGCCCGACACGCTCCCGAAGCGCCGCTTCGACCCAGCGTTTCAGGTCAGACACGCGCCATCGGAAAACGGAAGTCGATGTCAGATTTCCGGCAGGGCTGCAACGGTTTCCCGATACTCTCTTACGATATCCTCAACAATTTCGGCGATCGGCTTGACAGCATCGAACAGACCGACGCCCTGACCCGCGCCCCAGATGTCCTTCCACTTCTTGGCGCCCTCCTTGACCTCACCTTCGGGCGCCATGCCGGGGACGGTATGCCGAATATAATTGCCGTGAATCCCGGAGACCTTGTCGGTATAAACAATGTCCTCCGGCGAACATTTGACGACCATTTCCTTGTACTCGTCCGACGCCGCACATTCGGTCGACGCGATGAAGCGGGTGCCGATATAGGCCATCTCTGCGCCGAGCGCCATCACCGATGCGAGCTGACGCCCACCCGTGATACCGCCAGCGGCAATGATCGGCACCTTCAGTTCGCGCCTGAGCCACGGCACGAGCACCTGCTGCGCAATCGTGCCGGCATGGCCGCCCGCCCCCGACGACACGGCGATGATCGCGTCGACGCCTGCATCGACAGCCTTGCGGCCGTGTTTGAGCGAAATCACGTCGTGGAAGACCAGCAGGTTTTTCTCATGTGCGCGCCGAACGACTTCCGCAGGACCACCGAGGCTGGTGATGATCACCGGCACCTCGAATTCGAGGCAGGCCTCGATGTCGTGCTGTACGCGGTCCGGCGAAGCCAGCTTGAGCGGAATGTTGATCGCAAACGGCTCCCCATCCAGGTGGCGACGAATCTCTTCGAGCGCAGCGCGAAAGTCCTCTGGCGTGCGAGCGTTCAGACTGGGCATGGCCCCCATCATTCCGGCCTTCCCGGCCGCGATGATCATGGCCGGATTGGAAATGATGAACATCGGCGCGGCGATGATCGGTACGCGCACGCCAAGACGTTGCGCCAGCGGCGGCAATGGTGCTCCCATGTTGTTCCTCCTGCGTTGTGATTGCGTCCGGGGGAATTAGCCTCCCGGCGCCCGGTTCTGCAACGTGTTCGCCGATGACCATGGATGGCCAGACGAACGCCAATTCGTTTTATTTATGCTACGATACAGTTGAGATTTAAGCAGCGCGCACGTTTGTTCGTAACCTGATATTCCGGCCGGAACTCTGATGAACATTGTCGGTCAAGTGCAGCGGAGCCTTTTGGCTTCGATCTCTGAGTGCCGGATCTTCTGCCCGTGCCGCGCCGCGGTATTTTCTCTCGTCCCCCGCAATCATCCAGATCCCGTTCACTCTGTCAGGAGCTTCCTCTCGTGACCGAACCCGCATCGGCGAGCCAGCGCCCCATCAAGCAGCTCAACAAGGTCATCATCCGTTTTGCCGGAGATTCCGGCGATGGTATTCAGGTGCTGGGCACGCTGTTCAGCACAGAAACGGCGATGGCCGGTACGGATCTGTCGACATTGCCGAACTACCCGGCCGAAATCCGCGCGCCCGCCGGCACGACCTACGGCGTGTCCAGTTTTCAGATCCAGTTCGGCAGCACAGAGATTTTCACGCCGGGAGATCACGTCGACACGCTGGTGGCGTTCAATCCGGCCGCGCTCAAGGTTCATCTTCCCGATCTGAAGCCCGGCGGCATCCTGATCGTCAACACCGGGGCTTTCGACCGCAAGAATCTCGAAAAGGCGGGCTACGAGACCAACCCGCTCGAAGACGAAGAGCTGAATCTTCGCGACCGCTACCGGTTGCTGACCGTAGACATATCGGGCCAGGTCGCTCGCGCGCTCGAGGACAGCGAGCTCAGCTTCAAAGAAAAGGAACGCGCGAAGAACTTCTGGGCACTCGGCCTGATTTCGTGGCTGTATCACCGCCCGATCGAACCAACGATTGAGTGGAACAACAAGAAGTTCGGCAAACGTCCGGCAATCGCAGAAGCCAACGTGACCGCGCTGAAAGCCGGCTACTACTTCGGCGAAACGATTGAAGCCCTGCACGAGACCTATGATATTGCACCGGCGTCATTGCCGCCTGGCGAATACAGAGCGATCACCGGCAACGTCGGGCTGTGTTACGGACTGATCGCGGCCGCGCAGAAGGCTGGCAAACATCTGCACTACTGCTCCTATCCGATCACGCCGGCCAGCGACATCCTGCACGAGCTGTCAAGACACAAGGCCTTTGGTGTACGGACACTCCAGATGGAGGACGAAATCGCGGCGATCGGCGCCGCGATCGGAGCATCCTACGCTGGACAACTCGCCGTTACCGGCACATCCGGCCCCGGACTGGCCCTCAAGTCTGAGGCGCTTGGCCTGGCAGTGATCGCCGAGCTGCCACTCGTCGTCATCGATGTCCAACGCGGCGGCCCGAGCACCGGTCTGCCGACGAAGACCGAACAGGCTGATCTGTTGCAGGCGATGTTCGGGCGCAACGGAGAGTCTCCGGTGGTCGTCCTGGCGGCCTCGAGCCCATCGGATGCATATGAATGCGCGTTCGAGGCTGTGAAGATCGCGATCGAGCACATGGTGCCCGTCGTGCTGCTGTCCGACGCATACATCGCCAACGGCAGCGAACCGTGGCTGATTCCCGACCCCGAAGCGCTGCCGGAAATTCATGCGCCGCATCCGCCGGCGGTTCGAGACGCCGACGCGGCGTTCCAGCCGTATGCACGCGATGACCGCACGCTGGCGCGCCCATGGGCGGTGCCCGGCATGCCCGGCTACGAACACCGCATCGGCGGCCTCGAAAAACAGGACGGCACCGGCAACGTCAGTTACGATCCGGACAACCACGAAAAGATGACCCGGTTGCGTGCCGAGAAGGTCGAACGTGTCGCCAATGACCTGCCGCCAACCGAGATTTTCGGCGACCCCGAGGGGGACGAGCTGGTCATTGGCTGGGGGAGTACCTTTGGCGCGATCCGCGCCGCCGTTGCAGCCCGACGCGCCGACGGACACAAGATCTCGCACGTTCATCTGCGCTACATCAATCCGTTGCCGAATGACCTGGGCGACATCATCGCGCGCTTCAAGAAGGTTCTCGTCCCGGAAATCAACGGCGGACAGCTCTCCATGTTGCTGCGCTCCCGCTACCTCGTAGACATCCAGGGATTCGACCGGGTACGCGGGATGCCGCTACTGCAGGAAGACATCGAACACGCCATCGAACAATTGCTCGAAGGAAACTGACCATGGCCGACGCCGCTGTCAAGCTGACCAAGAAAGATTTCGAGTCCGATCAGGACGTCCGCTGGTGCCCGGGCTGCGGGGATTATGCGATTCTGAGCGCCGTGCAAAAAGCGCTGCCGGAACTGGGGATTCCCCGCGAACGGCATGTATTCATTGCCGGGATCGGTTGCAGCAGCCGCTTCCCGTATTACATGAACACCTACGGGTTCCACACGATTCACGGTCGGGCCCCGACGATCGCCACCGGTGTCAAGGTTGCGAACCCGGAACTGTGCGTCTGGGTGATCAGCGGAGATGGTGACGGCCTCAGCATCGGTGGCAATCATATGCTTCACGTGCTGCGCCGCAATGTCGATCTCAACATCATCCTGTTCAACAACGAGATCTACGGCCTGACCAAGGGGCAGTACTCGCCGACGAGCAAGGTCGGCACCGTAACCAAGAGTTCCCCGTTCGGCTCACAGGACTACCCGGTCAACCCGCTGGCGTTCGCGCTGGGTGCCGGCGCAACGTGGTACGGACGCACCATCGACCGTGATATCAAGCACATGACCGGAATGGTTCAAAAGGCACCGCAACATCACGGCACATCGTTGCTGGAAGTTCTGCAGAACTGCATCGTCTTCAACGACGGCGTGTATGGCGACCTTTACGACGCAAAGACCAAGAAAGACCACATCCTCTATCTCGAAGACGGCCAGCCGATGATCTTCGGAACCGAAGATCAGTATGCGCTGGTGCTCGAGAACTACGGACTGAAGGTTGTCGATCGCGACCAGGTCGATGATAGCGACATCGTTGTCCACGACGTCCGGAACCGCGAGCTGGCCTTCTTGCTCAGCGAACTCGAGCGACCGGTGCCGGTCGGCGTCATCTATGACCGCGAACGAGCTGTTTACGAAGACCAGGTTCACGAGCTCGAGCAACAGGTCATCGAAGCCAACGCCCCTGGCGATCTGGCCGCCGTGTTGCGCAGCGGTACGACGTGGACGGTGTCCTGAGCGACGCACTGCTCTCCTGGTACAGGCAATACGGGCGCGAGCTCCCCTGGCGCAGCGACACGCCAGACCCATGGATCGTGCTGGTCAGTGAGTTCCTGCTGCAGCAGACTCGTGTCGAGACGATTGCGCCGCGCTTCGACGACATCATTCGTACGATCCCCGATCCAGCGAGCTGCGCCCGGCTCGAAGATTCGGAGCTCGACCGGCTCTGGCAGGGCCTCGGCTACTATCGCCGCGCCAGAAACCTCAGAGCAGCCGCCCGGCAGATTTGCGAACGGCACGACGGACGCGTACCGGATCAGGCCGACGCACTGGCTGCCCTGACGGGCATCGGCCCGTATACGACTGGTGCGATCATGGCGATCGCGTTCAATCAGCCCGTCCCGGGCGTCGATGGCAATATCGCACGCGTCTGGGCGCGCACGAGCGGCACACGGTGCCGCCCCTCCGAAGCCGCGACGCCGGCCCGGCAGTGGCTGGCGAACCTGTTCGAAACCGGCGAACCGCGCCAGATCATGCAGGCCGTGATGGATCTCGGCGCGACCATCTGTACGCCGCGTGCACCTCGTTGTGATGCCTGTCCGCTTGCCAGCGATTGCGTGGCGCGCCAGTGGCCCGATCCGACGGAAACGCCGATCCGACAACAACGAAAACCGACGCCGCACGACGCGATCGTGCACGCCTGGATCACCGACGGCAGGAACTGGTTTCTGGAGTATCGGCCTCGCGGCCTGCTCGGCGAACGCCCTGCCCCGTTTTGCCTGACGACCCCGACCCCTCCCGACACGCTTCGCTTTGGCCACGGACACGCCCGGCTGCACGCGACTGGCCCCGCCTTTCGCCATGTATTTACGCACCGGCGCTGGTCCGTCACGCCGGCACTGTATCACTGGAAAGGCCATACGCCGCCGCAGAGCGGATCAACCACAGTTGTCACCATCGACTTTGAGCAGCTCAACGATCTTGGTCTGCCGCGCGCATTTTCGCGCGCGCTGCCCTGGCTGCTCAAGGAGGCAGTGGCCCGTGACTGACGCCACGGATGCGAAAGTGGATGCGTTTTCGTGGTACCTGGAAAGCGAGCGTCGACTCAGTCCCCGAACCGTTGCCGCGTATGCTTCGGATCTGCGTCAGTACCTGAACTGGTGCGGCGAGAACCGCCACGACCCGTTGCAGTCCACCGCGGTACAGGGCTGGCTCGCCACGTTGACAGACGACGGCCACAGCGCACGCAGCCGCGCGCGCAAGCTCAGTTCGCTGCGGATGTGGATCCGATTCCAGCAACTGTCCCAACCGGACCTGATCGATCCGCTCGCTCGCATCGACGGCCCGAAGCTGCCCCATTCCGTACCGAAAGCCCTGCTGCCGGACGAGGTGGACAGACTGCTGGAAGCACCCGATGTCGATACGCCGCTCGGCCTGAGGGACAGGACGATGCTCGAATGCCTTTATGCGACCGGCCTGCGCGTCTCCGAACTGGTCGCGCTGCGCCTGCACGACATCGACCGGGAGCAACGTGTCCTGATCACCGTCGGAAAGGGCCAGAAACAGAGAGCCGTGCCGTTCGGGCGCACCTTCGGCACCTGGTTCGATCGCTATCTGAAACAGGCCCGTCCGCTGCTGGCCCGCGGCACGCAAACGGACGTGTTGTTCCTGACGGTACGGGCCGGACAGATGACGCGGCAGCAGTTTTTCAACCGGATCCGGCTGCACGCGCGCCAGGCCGGTCTGCGCAAGACCATTTCGCCCCACGTCCTGCGACACAGTTTCGCGACCCACCTGCTCGAACACGGCGCCGACCTGCGCAGCGTACAACTGATGCTCGGCCACGCCGACATCAGCACGACGCAGATTTACACTGAGGTTGCCCGGGAACGGCTGCGCTCACTGATTGCCGAACATCATCCGCTCAGCGGCGATGACTGAAGTCAGAACGCTCCTGAAGCATGCGCGGGATCTGCGTGACGACGCCGTCCTTGCCCCGCTGTTCGACGCACTCGCCGATGCGCCGGGGCGGCTGGGTTTCGTTGGCGGAATCGTCCGGGACTGGTTGCTCGACCGCTGGTTCGACAAGGACATCGACCTGGTATGGGATGGACCGTTCGAGGCGCTGTCCGCCGCACTCCACAAGGCCGACCTGCGCGGACGACTGCGACCGGACTACCTGACAGCGACAGTCAACGCCGGCGAGCTGCGCGTAGATGTCGCGGCGACGCGACGCGACACATACCCCACGCCCGGCGGCGTGCCTCGCATCGAACCGGCGAGCCTGGACGATGACCTGCGTCGCCGGGATTTCACCGCGAATGCGATCGCCGTCTTTCCCGATACAGAAGAAGTGGTGGATCCCTGCAACGGGCTGACCGACATCCGCGCACGCCGCCTGGTCCCGATCCGCGAGAACACCCTGCTGGAAGATCCGGTCCGATTGTTGCGCGGCGTCCGATATCTGAGCCGTTTCGGCTGGCAACCCGGCGGGGACTGGGAACCCGGACTGAACGCCGCACGGTCGGTCGACACATGGCGTGTGGTCGCACGGGGCCGAATCTGGCGTGAAGTGGAGCACGTCGCGGATGAACCGGATGCGCCGGCGGCCTGGACCTGGCTCCGTCAGTTTTCGTTCGACACAGCCCTGCTGGGCATCGCGATGGATCCACCGATCATTGACGTCCTCGCCGCCTGGCGGATGCGGTTCGCCCCCCTTCCGCGCGTCGGCACAGGGCGGCGCTGGCTGCTCGACCTGCACACCCTTGAGACTGCGGCGCCCGGTGTCGCCGCCTGGATTCGCGACAACTGGGATACACCGGCGGAACAACTGCGGCGTTACGAAAAACTCGCCCGGCGCATCGCGCAGGGCCTGGCACCGTTCCGGTCGTGACGAGTGTGCGGTGCGCACCGCGTTTTGTCCTCACCGTGGGGTACAATGAACACAGTCCCCATCAACATTTTTTCGACCGGCCTGGCAGATGAATCGACGAAGACGCGCTCCAAAATTGCCCGAGTCCATCACGGTCCGGGTACAGCCTCCGGCACCGATGTCCGCCGCGGACTGGCCCGTGCAGCTCGTGTTTGGCGCAATCCCCAGCGCTGGCAGCGACATCCCCACCCAGATCCGCCTGACGGGGCCGGACGGGACGGTCACGTTTAACCGGGATGACCTGCTCGAAGAGAACCGCCGCTTGCGGGAAGTGCTGGGAAACGCCTGCGGTCGACTCGACCGGCACGCGACAGGTTCCGTCGAAGCTCTGCTGCTCGCGCCTCGCGATATCGAGTGGGCGCTGAAAGCCTGGGAACTCAATCGCGAACGCAAGGGCGCGGACAAGCTCTATCCAGAAGACTACGAGACCATGCTGCGCAAAGCCGCCGCGCGGCTGGAGCATCTCGGAGAGGATCTCCCCGAAATTTCGGTCGAGTGCGACGACGAGCAGTGGACGTTCGAGGCGCGCAATCTGCAGGGGATCACGCCGCCACCAACATACGAAGAAATCCACTACATGTTCGCGACGCAGGGCAAACGCGTCTGATCTGTCCGGTCAACCTTTGACGACGAGCAATGGACGCAAGCGTGCGACGCGTTTGCTGAGTCCGGCCGTTTCCACGACCTCCACGACCAGATCAACATCCTTGTAGGCCTCCGGCTGTTCTTCCAAAATGCCCTTTGCCGACCGCCCGCGCACCCGGACGCCGCGCTCGCGCAGCTCGGCCGCAATATCACGGCCTTTGGCCGCGCGAATGGCCGCCCGGCGCGACAGTACGCGCCCTGCCCCGTGACAGGTCGTCCCGAACGACAGCCGCATGGCTCCCGGCGCCCCGGCCAGCACCCAGCTTGCGCGCCCCATATCTCCGGGAATCAGGACAGGCTGCCCCGCATCGCGGTAATCCTCCGGGAGCTCAGGATGGCCCGGCGGGAACGCCCGCGTCGCGCCCTTGCGGTGCACCAGCACCGTACGCACCTCTCCATCGATGTCGTGTTTCTCGAACTTGGCAATATTGTGCGCAACGTCGTAGACGACCTGAATCTCATCTTCTGGCGCGTTTGCGTCAAAAACGGCGCGGAACGCGTCTCGCACGGCAACCGTGATCAACTGACGATTGCAAAACGCGAAATTCGCCGCCGCGCGCATCGCGCCGAGGTAGCGCCGCCCTTCGTCGCTGTCGATCGGCGCGCAGGCGAGCTGTCGGTCAGGAAGCGTGAACCCGTAACGCTGCTCGCAATCCCGCAGGCGTCTCAGCGTTTCGTCGCAGACCTGGTGCCCGAGTCCCCGTGATCCGGAATGAATCAGAACGACGATCTGATCCGGCTCCAGGCCAAAGGCGCGGGCTTCGTCGGGCGCAACGATCCGCTCGACGTAGCCGACTTCGAGGAAATGGTTCCCTGAACCGAGCGTGCCGCACTGATCCGCCCCACGCTGGGCGGCCCGCTCGCTGACTGCGTCGGGGTCTGCGGATGCCAGGCAGCCGCCTGCCTCCGTATGGCGGATGTCGTCTTTGCGAACCGCATCATAGCGATCCAGCGCACCCATCCCTTCAGCCAGCAACCGGTCCAGTTCTTTCCGCGTGAACGTCCAACGTCCTCCAATGCCGGCGCCTGCGGGCACGCGCCGGTACAGTTCGTTGAGAAGCTGCTCTCCACGACCGTCCAGATCATCGCGCCGCAACGGGGTCCGCAGTAATCGGACGCCGCAGTTGATGTCGTACCCGACCCCACCGGGGGAAACAACGCCACCCTGATCCGGGTCGGTTGCGGCAACGCCGCCGATCGGGAAACCATACCCCCAGTGGATGTCCGGCATCGCCAGGGACGCGACCACGATTCCCGGCAGGTGCGCCACATTCGCTACCTGTTCCAGCGCCTGATCCTGCAGCAATACCGGGATTTGCGATGGGTGCGCGAAAACGATGCCGTCCACCCGCATGCCAGGCCGCCACGTTCGCGATAATCGCCAGATGCCTGGCGCGACGGATTCGAGTGGAGACATGTTCATCGGGCGAAACCCTGTTCGACCATGCATTCTGCCCACATGGTGACACATCTCGGTCAGATATCGACGATCACCGTCGCCTTCCAGCCGTGATCGTCCTCGCAGAGGCCAAAGTGGTGCCAGGTGATCGCCTTGATCTCCGGCCCGGTCGCATGGCGCGCCGGTTCGAAGGGCTCGCCGCGAGCCGTGGCCGCGAGCCGACACGCAGCACGGTCTACGCGGACGGCCGCCCGGCGCCAGATCCACTGCTCGCCGTTGAACCACCAGAGCAACTCATTGAGCCAGTCGAACAGCAGCGATTCGAGGGTATCCGCCTGCAGCGACACCTGTCGCGCCTGTTGTTCACGAACCGACGTGGGATCCGCGAGGATCATGGCGGCCAGCGCGTCGGCCGCCTCGGCAAACAGCAGGTCAAGATCCCCAGCTTCAACGATAAACCCATCGTCCGCGGTGTGATCGAGCCAGCGCACCGTCATGGAAGTGTTCGGCCAACGAACCACCAGGTGCCGGCCACGATCAGAACCGTGCAGAGCGCCGCCACGATGCGATCGCGCCAGACGGGGGCAAGCGGGCGCAGACGCAGCACGGCGCTCGCCAGCAGCACGGAAACGGCGATGACGCCCAGTTGTCCGACCTCAACGCCCATATTGAACGCCAGCAGTGCGACGACCATATCCCGATCCGGCAACTGGAGCTCGAGTAACGGCCCCGCGAAGCCGAGCCCGTGTGCAAGCCCGAATACGAAGGGTAGCCATGCGAACCGCATCACATGCCCTTCATCGGGCACCGTTCGCAACCACTGACCATACCCGATCACGAACCAGGTCAGTCCCAGCAGCGTCCAGATCGGAAAACGCAGCGCGCCTGCCGCCACGGCGGACAGCAGCCCCAGGTGTGCCACGGCCATCACCAGCAAACCGACGCGGGAAAAACGCGCCTGCCGCCAGACGACCTCGAATCCAAGGTAAGCGATGGACGCACCGACAATCGGTTCGACGATCGACAGCGGCACCTGCACGCGCCCGAACGCCGCCAATGCCAGCGTCGTTGTGTGCGCGATCGTGAACCCCGTCACGGCGAGCAACAGCCGACGGTTCAACGCGCCGGCGAGCAACAAGAGGCCGATGACGAACAACAGATGGTCCGCGCCGCCAAGAATATGTGCGACGCCTTCAGCCACGAATCGCTTTAGCAGATCAACGACAGACGAATGCAATGGCACGAGGATCTGCGGCACGCGGGCACTGAGCGTCCACGCCTGTGGTTCGTCGCCGCGCCGCACGACCGCCAGCGTTCGATGTTGCGTATCCACTTCCAGAAACAGCGTCGAACGTATCTCGACCTGCCCAGTCAGTCGGCAGTTTGACCGTCCTTCGACAACCCGACGGCCATCATCGAGGTGACCGCGAGGCTGCCACTGCAGCAGACATGGACGTCCCAGTACCCTGATCTGGAAATGCTGTGTCAAATAATCCTGCAATGCAGACCAGGCCTGATTCGCAGCCTCCAGGTCGGGACCGTCAAGCGCGGCGTAGCCGGGATGCACTTTTTGCAAATCCTGATCGAACAGCATCAACTGGACGTGGACGCCATTGTCATCGAAGCGAATTTCGGCGATCGTCGGCTTGCCCCCGTGGGCCCGGGCAACCTGCGCGACCGACACGCTGAGCAGCAAGGCCACGACAGCAATCCGCGCACGCATCAGCGAGCGTATCACTGTCGTGGCTCCTGCAATATCTCGATGTCGGCGCGAGCCCGTGCCTGCTCCAGCCAGTTCCGCACGACCTCGGCCTGACGGTTCTGCCGCCAGTCACGCGCGACGATATTCCGCACCTGCTCCAGCGGACGCCGCTGCTCGGGCAATTTCTCGAGTACGGCAACCATGTGCCAGCCGAGACTCGACCGCAAGGGACCGGCGACCTGGCCAACCGGCAGCGACAGCAACCGTGATGCAAAATCCGGACCATAGAGCGCCGCGAGTCGGTCGCCGGCATAGTACAGGTCATCGTCGTGCGCGCGCAGCCGATCCGTGCTTTTCCGTGTCACCTCCAGAAACGCGTCAAGCGCCATACCCTCGTGTACGCCGCGCAAGGAGGCCGTGACGCTTTCTGGCGAAACGCGATCCGCCGGCACGAACAGTTGTGCGAAGCGGATCTGTGCAGGGCGTGTGTACCACGTCTGATGCGCTGCGTAAAACCTGACAAGATCCTCGTTTGTCGGCTCGCCAACGGCCGCACCGATCTGCTCGGCAATCAGTTGAATGACTCGCCGGCGAATCACCGGATCGGATTGCAACAGCCCCTGCCGGACGCCTTCCTGATAGAGCAGTTCCTGATCGATGACGGCCTGCAGGAGTGCGTCACTGGATTGCTGCCCCCGCTCCCGCGCGGCCGCGGCCTGCCACGCCTGCAATGTACTCTTGCGAATCGGCACGCCATTGACCCACGCGATCACATCGCCGTCTACGACGGCACTCCGGGACGGCCCCGGGCGTTCGGCATTTGTCGTTGTCGGCCCACGCACCGTGCCCAGCGCGGCAATCAGCAGGCCCACCAGCGCGAGCCCGAGCCACAATCCAGGTCGATCCTGTTCAGGCACCGCGCTCACCGAGCGGGGAACCATCATCCTCACGCATGCGCTGCGCCAGGATCGCGAGTCGATCCTGACCCCACAGCGCGCAATCCCGCCAGTGCATCACCGGTACGCCCCACAGTCCCAGCGCATTGAGCGCATCACGGTTCCTTTGCGCGAGTTCGCGCCATTCGTCTTCGCTGGACGGCGCGAGCGCGGGCAATCCGGCATCGGCAATGACGCGCTCCAAAACCTGCCGGCGTGCAACATTTCGTCCTTCGGCCCAGATCGCCCGCGCGACGGCCTGACAATACTGCGGCAGCACCCCCTGCGCCATCGCGTCCGGCACGCGTGCCATCGCCGCCGGAATCCCGCCGGCTGGCACCGGGTCACAGATCCGGCCGAATGGCACGCCGTACAGCCGTGCCTCGCGTGCGGCATCACGCGCAATGTACAGACGCTTCGCCGCCGGCACCGGCAAGCCGCGCAGAACCATCGGCAACACCGGACGAATCCGCAGATCGACGTCGGAGAAAGCCGGTTCTCGCATCAGGCGGTCCAGTGCGATCCACGAGTACGGACTGCGGAATGAAAAATAGAGCTCGACCGGTTCGTTCCCCGCCGGTGTGCAGGTATCAGGGAAGCGCTGCCGCACCTCGGGAAACAGATAACCAAGGCGATCGACACCCCAGTACCAGTCGCCGCCCGACAGCACCAATGCGCCCAGATAATGCCCCAGTCGTTCGAGCAACTGGTTGCCACGCTCCAGACGCGCGCGACCCGGCCCAGGTTCCCGGTCGGGGACCTGCCCCGCCCACAACGACTCCAATGCCGGACACGCCTCTGCGACAGTGCACGGATCAGGCAGTGCGGCGGCAAGACGGCTTACGGCAGACTCATCCGGAGGGTGATCCAGCGAGACAGGCAGGTCGAGTTGCCGAACAAGTTCCCGCGCATCGGCCACCGCCCAGCGCATTGCGCGCTCCGCGTCGGCGAGCCCGGCGCTATCGACGAAAATGACCGGCCAGTCCGCCGCGCCAAGCTCGTTGAGCATCGTCAGCAACAGAACGGCGTGGGGATCGCGCGGACCGGCAAAGACAACTGGGCCACTGTGGCCGAGGACGGTGCGCTGGCGAATGCGTTGGACAAGCCGGAACACACGGTCGCCAGCCGGCGACAGCATCCATTCGACGAGTCGTGGCGGCGGCGCAGCCATCCGGCTCAGTCCCGCCGGGCTTCCCGTGCGTCGGCCATCGTGATGCCCCGTGCGCAAAGCGGTGTGGACATGATCATTTCAAAACGCGACGCGACGGTTGGGTCGTTGACACCGGCCCTGCGCAGTCGTTCATCGAACATCGCCCGCATGGCGG
>RFIY01000297.1 GCA_003695505.1 Candidatus Dadabacteria bacterium
GCGTCCAGGCCGATCGCGTCGGCGAACCAGCGGCGATGCTCGGCAGGCGCGCCAAATAGTTGCTCGCTCAACCGCGCACGCTTGAAATAAAGATGGGCATCGTGTTCTTCCGTAAAACCGATGCCGCCGTGAATCTGGATGTTTTCGGCCGCGCAGTCGAAGAAGGCGCGCGAACACCAGGCCTGCGCCACCAGCGCCGCTTCGTGCAACTGATCACGGTCCTCGGCGGCCGTCCACGCTGCGAAGTACGCAGCGGAGCGCGCCGATTCGACCTGCACCATCATATCGGCACACTTGTGCTTGATGGCCTGGAAACTGCCAATCGGCACGCCGAACTGCTGGCGCACCTTCGCGTACTCGACGGCCTGTTCGAGACAGGCTTCGGCACCACCGACCTGTTCAACGGCCAACAGGGCGCGCGCGACATCGAACGTTTCAGCCAGCACAGGCCAGCCGCCGCCGAGTTCACCAATCAACGCTTCCGGGCCAACGCGAACGTCGTTCAACGTCACATCCGCAAGGCGTCGCGTGACATCCATCGACGGACGCCAGCGCCGCTCAACCCCCGGTGTCGCGTCCGGTTCAATCAGGAACAGCGACACGCCCAGCGTCCCGTGTGACTCCGGTGCACGAGCGGCAACGATCACCGCGTCTGCCGTATGGCCATCAAACACATAGTGATATGTGCCATTGATGCGCCAGCCGTCGCCATCTGGCGCGCAGGTCGCCAGGATGCTTCGGGCATCCCAGCGGCCGTCGCCGAGCCAGCCGAGCGCGAGCGTCTTCTCTCCGGCAGCAACCGCAGGAAGCCACGCCTGCGCCAGGTGATCGGTATCGCCCAGAACCAGCACATTCGCGCCGAGCACAACGGTCGACAACCACGGCGAACAGAAGTTGAACAGCCCGATCTGTTCGGCAATCGCGGCCTGTTCGACCGCGCCAAATCCGTATCCGCCATATGCTTCGGGGATCCCCAGCGCCGCCCAGCCCAGCTCTTCGCAGACGCGACGCCAGACGTCAGGATCCCAGCCGCGTTCCGTTGCGGCGACACGCCGCACGGCCGCGCTGTCGCTGTGCCGCAGCAGGAACTTGCGGGCGATGTCCTGGAGCTGCTGTTGCTCGTCGGTAAACTCGAATCGCATCGTACGATGCCTTCCGCTCCTGTTTCAGAGCCGTTCGATGATCGTCACGTTGGCCTGCCCGCCGCCCTCGCACATGGTTTGCAGCCCGTAGCGGGCACCGGTGCGCTCCATTTCGTTGAGCAGGGTCGTCATCAGCCGCACGCCGGTCGCGCCAAGCGGGTGGCCAAGGGCAATGGCGCCGCCATTGACATTGGTCTTTTCAAGATCGGCGTCGACTTCCTTGGCCCACGCAAGCACAACCGAAGCGAACGCTTCATTGATTTCGATCAGATCGATGTCATCGAGTTTCATGCCCGATTTTTTCAGCGCGTAGCGCGTCGCCGGAATCGGTCCGGTCAACATGATGATCGGATCGTCGCCGCGAACGCTCATGTGATGCACCCGCGCGCGTGGCTTGAGGTTGTGCGTCCTGACGGCTTCTTCCGATGCGATCAGCATCGCGGTCGCGGCATCGGAAATCTGGCTGGCGACGGCAGCGGTCAGCCGCCCGCCTTCCATCAGCGGCTTCAACGACGCCATCTTTTCCAGGGATGTGTCGCGACGCGGGCCTTCGTCCGCGGTCACGTCGCCGTAGGGCACGATCTCATTGTCAAAACGACCTTCGTCCTGGGCGCGGATCGCACGCTGATGGCTTTCGTACGCGAATTGCTCCATGTCCTCGCGCGAGATGTTCCACTTCTCGGCGATCATTTCCGCGCCATGAAACTGCGAGACGACTTCGTTGCCATAACGCTTGACCCAGCCCTTCGAGCCCGAGAACGGATCCTTGATGCCGAAGCGATCTGCGACGATCATCGCCGCCGAAATCGGGATCTGGCTCATCTGCTGTACGCCTCCGGCAACGACCAGGTCCTGCGTCCCACTCATGACGCCCTGGGCCGCGAAATGGACGGCCTGCTGCGACGAACCACACTGCCGGTCGATCGTCACGCCCGGTACGCTCTCGGGAAGCCCGGCGGCGAGCCAGCAGGTGCGCGCGATATCGCCGGCCTGGTGGCCGATCGTGTCGAGACAGCCGAAAACCACGTCCTCGACCGCTTCCGGATCCACGCCGGTGCGCTCCATCAGCGCGTTCAGGACGTGGGCGCCCATGTCGGCGGGGTGCTCCTGGCTCAGTCCGCCGCCACGGCGGCCAACGGGGGTACGAACGGCATCGATGATATAAGCTTCGGGCATTACAGGCCTCCTGTGTACATGTGCTGTGGTCCATCCAGGACGAGTTCCGCGAGTCGGCGGCGGTGCGAAGCCGGATCACCGAAAGCGCGGGACAGCGCCCAGGCGCGTTTCATATAAAGGTGCAAGTCATATTCGGTCGTATAACCGATCGCTCCGTGACATTGTAAAGCGATCTTGCTGATCGTGTTGGCGGCCTCTCCCGCGAAATGAAGCGCGCTCGATGCGGCCACCTCCGCTTCGGCGCCGTCGTGATCGAGCGTCCAGGCCGCACGCCAGACCATCGGGCGGGCGAACTCCAGTGCGCCGAGCGCATCGGCGAGATGATGCTTGATCGCCTGAAAGCTGCCGACCGGTACACCAAACTGTTTGCGTGTCTTGACGTATTCGACGGTCATGTCGAGCATCGTCGCCGACAGCCCAAGCAACTGCGCGCTGCTGCCAACAACCGCCCGCAGAAACGCGACCTGGGCAACATTCCGGTCGCCAACGCTCTGCCACGCCTGGGCGCCGGGATCGGCAACGCCGATCTGGCGACCGCGATCCACCGACGGCTCCAGCGTCAGTCCGACAGCGGACGGCGCGGCGATGCGCACCTCGTCGCCGTGAATCCAGATCAGCAGATCGACGGTCGCCGCATGCGGAAACACGGGCCGCTCGCCATAGCCGACACTGGCGCGGGACGTCCCCGCGGCGA
>RFIY01000298.1 GCA_003695505.1 Candidatus Dadabacteria bacterium
GACAGCACGGGCGTGCCCGGATACCAGTGATTCAGCGGTTTCTTTTCGATCGGGTCGATGCAGAAGCCACTGGAGCGGCCATAGGTTGTCAGGACCATGCCATCTTCGCTGCCCTCGCGGACGAAGCAATAGGCGCGTTGTCCGGGTTTGACGTGGCAGGCGCGCGGGCATAAGTCGCAGACGATCCGATCGCCTTCGCGGTGCCACCAGCGGCCGATGTACGGTTGTTCGTTTTCTTTCAGCATCAGGTTCTCCCCTCGCGTGTGTTTTCTCTGATTTTGGTCGCGGTGAAGCGAAACAGCTCCACCGGTTCCCACGGCGCGATGCCCGCCTTCTGCCGGACGATCGCGAGTTGCTGGTCGACGGTGTTGACCCCGTCCAGTGCGGGCAAAAGGACGCCCTGTCTGCTCCCGGACCGAACGATCACGCCGTAGCGGGCCGGGTCGAGCATGTCTGGCCCCGGAATCGCTTCCGGGGGGCTGAGTACACTAACCTCGATGGTCAGCGCGCCCAGTTCCGCTTCGGTCACGGGCGGAAACCGCGGATCCTGCGTCGCGGCCAGAACGGCGCATTCCGCGACTTCCTCTTCGAGATGTGCTCTGGTCGGCAGGATGTGGCCGATACAGCCGCGCAGTTGCCCCCGCGCATCGAGCAGCGTGACGAACGCGCCGCGCGGCGGCAGCGACGGGGTGATGCCGGCCGGCAGGCGAATGCGTCCGCTCGCATACCAGGATTCCAGTGCCTTGCGCGCGATGCCCGGCAGCTCGGCCAGTCGGGCCTCTGGCAACGTCTGCGAGTTCATCGCGAGCCTCCGGTCGAGCCGGCCGCCAGCCAGTCATACAGCGCGGCATTCAGGTAGCCGACGCCGAACGGCCCCTCATACGCAAAAACCTGGTGGCCGTTGTTGCGCCAGCCACCCGCCGCTGCGGCGATCGTCAGGCTGTCGAGGACATCTTCGGCCGCGATTGCGCGCAGCTCCGGATCGATGTCGATCGCGCCGGCCCAGTCGCCGGCGCGGACGTGCGCGACGACGTGTGCATCGAATGAGGCGGCACGCGGATCGTAGCCCGCCGGCGCGCCCGGTTTGAGCCGATGGCTCATGTCGCCCGAGGCCACCAGCGACCAGCGACCGCCGAGATGCGCCGTGATCGCCGCGAGTGCTTCCCCAAACGCCTCCAGACTTCTGTCGGTTGGCCGCATCGGCAGTGAAAAGACGACCGTCGGTCCCCGCCAGCCCGCCTCGGCCAGAAACCACAATGGTACGAGTGCGCCGTGATCCAGCTCCAGAACATCGATCGGCGCCGCGGCGCTCGCAAATGCTCGAATCAGGTCAGGCGGTGACGGTAAAGTCAGTTGAACCTCCGGAACCCCGAAGGGCGCAAAACTGCCGCCCACCTGTCCATGGCCGGCGACAACGCCGAAGCGGTCGGGTAAACGGGGGGTGTGTGGCGAGACGACGAGCACGCCGTCGGGTGAGCCCTGCAACAGGAACGACGCGCACTGGCGCATCGCTTCCGTCGACGCGGCACAGTCGCGGGCGCGTGATCCGGCAATCGCCGGAATCACGATTGGCGCGTGGCACATCAGCGCGGCTTTCAGGTGTGGATGAATTTGCTCCATATCGAACCTCCAGTTCGCCGGAGGCCCGGCTGCGTCTATGGGCGTTCTCCCTGAATCAGCCAGATCGACAGCGCCACGGCCCCCGCACCGAAAAAGATATGCACACCAAGCGGTTCGTCAAGTAGCCAGGCGCCAAACAGGACGGCAAACAGCATGCGAGACGTCGAGGCGATGCTGCCGTCCAGGGCGCTGACGTGGCGGTAACCAGTGGTAATCAGCAACTGGCCCGCGACACCGAGTATCCCCGCGAGTACCCACAGTCCGACCTGGTGCGGCGCGGCGATCCCGAGCCAGCGAAGCTGCGGCGTCAGTACGGCCGCGCCGGCCACCATGACAAACCAGACGATCGTGTCTGCGTCGTCGTGCTGACGCGCAGCCCGCAGCAGGATCACGGCAAAGGCCGATACAAATCCGCAGGCGAGCGCGATCAGGTCGCCGACGGAGCCGGCGCCGCCAAAATCGGGGGCGATCAGGGTCCAGACACCGGCGACACCCACGGCGACGGCGACGAGCTGACGGCGGCTCGTACGTTCCCGCAGCAACAGCGGCGCCAGTAGAGCGATAAAGATCGGATAGGTCAGATTGAGGATGTTGGCATTGGTGATCGTCGCGCGCGCAATCGCGGCATAAAACAACAGGACCGCGACCAGATTGGTCGCCGCACGGCCCAGGACCAGCTCCGGGCGGCGTGGCCACGGCAGGCGCCCGGTACGCAGCAGGAACCAGATGCTCAGACCGACCGCACCGATCCAGAACCGGCCCGCAGCAATCGTCGGTGCTGGCGTGTCGAACCGCGACAACACCTTGACGACGACCGTCGCGAGCGCAAAGGCAATGGCCGATCCGACGACCAATGCGAGTCCCTTCAGACGGCGCGAA
This sequence comes from Candidatus Dadabacteria bacterium, assembly GCA_003695505.1. GTDB lineage: Bacteria > J088 > J088 > J088 > J088 > J088. The sequence goes on from RFIY01000298.1 coordinate 2,500, forward strand.
GACGTCGCAGTGGCTGGTTCGAAATTTGTCCCGGCGGTCAAATGCTGTGCCTGCGGTGTACAATCAACGTAGAGAGGCTCCAGAGCCAGTGTACGATCGGCGAAACGGAGGTTTCATGACACCAGCGTCCGAGCAGGCAGTGCAAATCGACCGGTGGCTTGATCAAAAAGTGCTTCGCTTCGAGGGGCCGATCGAGCAACAGTCGACGCGAGACAGATGGATCCGCGACACAGCCCATTTCGGTATCTCTTTGCTCTCCGAGCTACGCAGCATTGGTGCTGCTGCTCCGGGATACCTGGCCGAATGGCTACGCAACGGCTTCTACCCGGAGCAGATGACCTTTCGCAAATTGCCGTACCTTCCGGAACGCGCCGACCTCGCAATGCTCAAGCGCGCCAACCCCGACTGGGAGTTTCGCGAAGATTTCAATCCGCGGCACTGGGTGTTCGTGTTCCTGCATGGCTACATCGACAATTCCGGCGCCGACCGCGTGGCGTACAAGCTGGCGAGTCTTGGCTATCAGGTTTATCTGATCCGTTATCCGTTCTTGCGTAACGTGCGCAGGCTGGCCGGTGAACTCGAAGAAATGCTCGAACTGATCTGGCGACGGGAAAAGGGCAAGCGATTCGTTCCGGTTGGTCACAGTCTGGGCGGCTTCATCTGGGATCACCTGCTGTTGCACAAACCCGAACTGGTCGACAAGTACAACATGCCGCTCTATATCCCGATCGGCAGTCCCCGTTTTGGCACGGTTGTCGCCAACATTGGCGTCGGGGCGAGTGCGCGGCAGATGCAACCCAACAGCGACGTCGTGCTTGAGCACCTCAATCGGCGGTTCCCGCCGGATTTCGAGGTCTACCCGTTCGTCAGCCGTTTCGATCTGCTCGTGATCCCGATCGAGTCGTCGCTGCTGAGGCGCGGCGTCAACTACCTGTTCTCGGAGACGGGGCATATCGCCCAGATCCTGCGCAATGAAACGGTCGAGGCGATCGAGGAGATCATCGCAAGTCCGCGTGAAGTGCTCGAGGAGCGCGCCCTGAAGCGGCCGTTCTATTTCGCCAGCCTGACGAACCTGATGAGCAAGCTGCCCCGCCATATCCAGAAGCAGATCGGCGTGTCGGGCGTGATCGACTACGTCCAGGGGGCGCCCGGTGAGGATCCGCCGGAGTTCAAGTTGCGGATCGTGCATCACGAGCTACGCCTTGGGCTCATTCCAACGCTGAATCGCGAGGAGTCCCCGCGTCAGCGCCGCGGAGCGCTCGGCCTGGCAGTCTGAGTAACTAGCCGAAAGTCGAGACGAAAGCCGAAAGAAAGGCCGCCCACGCGATTGCTGGCGGCCTTTTTGCTTGACGTACGCGGAAAAAGCTCAGCGCTCGAACACGTCCGTTCCCGGAAAGAAGTAGTTGATCTCGAACGCGGCCGTGTCCGGTCCGTCGCTGCCGTGCACCGTGTTGGCCTCGATGCTTTCGGCGAAATCCTTGCGAATCGTGCCTTCGGCGGCCTCGGCGGGATTCGTCGCGCCCATCAGTTCGCGGTTCTTCGCGATGGCGTCTTCGCCCTCGAGCACCTGGACCATGATCGGGCCGCTGGTCATGAACTCGCAGAGGCTGTCGAAGAACGGGCGTTCGCGGTGGACGTGATAGAAGCCTTCTGCTTCGCGGCGGGACAGCCAGACCATTTTTGCGGCGACGATCCTGAGGCCGTTGGTTTCGAAGCGGCTGTAAATCTTGCCGATGAGATTGCGGCGGACGCCATCTGGCTTGATGATGCTGAGGGTGCGTTCGACGGCCATGGGGCGCGATCCTTTCGTTGTCATTGTGGTGGTTCTGGAGCTGGACGCGAGGCGCGCCCGTTCCTGAAAGTGTAGCAGTTTTGCGCCGCGCGGGCATCCGCGCGTTCGTCAGTTTGCCCGAATCGCCGATCGTCGGCTAAAATCAAAGGTTTAATGACGCACGCGACCGGATTGTGTCTGGGGTCCCTGCCGCGAGGCAGGGGAAGACACAAGAAGATGGTTGCGGAGGCTTAACCCCGACATAAGGAGACATCCATGTCGTTCAATCTGAGCATCCAGCAGTTGCTGGAGAGCGGCGCTCATTACGGCCACCAGGCCAGCCGCTGGGATCCGCGCATGCGCCCGTTCATCTACGGCCAGCGCAACAACGTCCACATCATCAACCTTGCGATGACGATGGCGTATGCCGAAGAGGCATACGAGGCGATCGCCAACGCCGTTGCGTCCGGCCAGGGCGTCCTGTTCGTCGGCACCAAGCCGCAGGCCCGTGAGCCTGTGCGCGAGGCGGCCCTGCGTGCGAACCAGTACTTCATGGTCAATCGCTGGCTCGGCGGGACGTTGACCAACCTGCGGACGATGCGCAAGAGTGTCGAAAAGATCCAGAAGATCCAGAAGATGGAAGAGGACGGCACCTTCCAGTTGATGACCAAGAAAGAGGCGCTGTCGGCGACGCGCGAGCGCGACAAGCTGCTGGCCAACCTCGAAGGGATCATGGAAATGAAGCGCCTGCCCGGCGCGGTATTCGTCGTCGACATCGGTCACGACCACATTGCCGTCAACGAGGCGACGCGGCTGAATATCCCGGTCATCGGACTGTGCGATACCAACCGCAACCCGGGCATGGTTGACTATCCGGTTCCGGCAAACGACGACGCGGTCCGCTCGATTCGCCTGTTCGCGAACCTGTTCGCGGAGGCCTGCATCGACGGCGAGCAACGGAGGCAGGAAAAGCTGCGTTCCGAAGAAGAAGAGGCGGTTGCCGGAGAATCGCTGGCCGATTCCTTCATCGACGCCGACGAAGAAGAAGAATTGCTGACCATGCGAACGGTCATCAAGAAGGTCAAGAAGAGCGACGACCAGCCCGCAGCCGCGGCCGAGGCCCGCGCCGAGGAACCGGCGGATGCGGCCGAGGGTGGCGACGAGGCAGCCGAAGCCCCAGTCGCTGCCGAAGCGCCCGCCGAGGAGACGGCCGAGTAAGCTGTCCCGCTTCTGTGCTGAACCTGTAGACAACGGAGACTGAACATCATGTCCATGATCGAGAAAATCAAGGAACTGCGTGAGCGTACCGGTGCCGGTATGAGCGACTGCAAGGCCGCGCTGGCCGAAACGGATGGCGACATCGATGCCGCCATCGAGGTGCTGCGCTCGAAGGGGATCGCCAAGGCTGCCAAGAAGTCGGGGCGCGAGGCCAGCGAAGGACTCGTCGGGTCGTATATTCACGGCAATGGCCGTATCGGCGTACTCGTCGAAGTCAACTGCGAAACCGATTTCGTGGCGCGGACCGAAGACTTCCAGAACTTCGTGCGTGAGATCGCGATGCAGGTCGCCGCAACCAATCCGCTGGCGGTCAATGCCGAAGGCATCGACCCCGAAGTGCTCGAGGCCGAAAAGCGCGTCTATCGCGAGCAGGCAGCGGAAGAGGGCAAGCCGGCGGAAATCGCCGAAAAGATCGTCGAGGGCCGCATTCGCAAATTCCTGAAGGAGCAAACACTGCTCGACCAGGAATACATCCGCGATCCCGACAAGACGATCCAGGATCTGCTCAACGAAACGATCGCCAAACTTGGTGAAAACATCCTGATTCGCCGCTTCGTCCGTTTCGAGCTGGGCGAAGGCGCCTGAGCCGACATCGCGCTGGGCGCGGTCAAACTGATACTATGTTTCCAGTGCGGGCGCGGCGTTGCCGTGCCCGCTGTTCTGCGGGCTGCAGAGGATGGAAACGGACAGCGTCATGACCAGTGAGGCGAGGCCATTGCGGCGAGTGCTGATCAAGCTCAGCGGCGAAGTATTCATGGGATCGGGAGAGTACGGGATCGATCCGGCCACCGCCGACCGGATTGCCCAGGAACTCGTCGATTCCCATCGTAACGGCACGCAGATCGCGGTCGTCATCGGCGGTGGCAACATCTTTCGGGGTGTGCAGGGCGCCAGCCGCGGCATGGATCGCTCCACCGCCGATTACATCGGGATGTTGGCGACGGTCATCAACGCGCTGACGTTGCAGGCGGCCATCGAAAAACACAACGTCCAGAGCCGCGTCCAGAGTGCGATCCCGATACAGGCACTGTGCGAACCCTATATCCGCCGCCGAGCGGTACGTCACCTCGAAAAGGGACGCATCGTCATTTTTGCGGCGGGCACCGGTAACCCGTTTTTTACGACTGACACCGCTGCGGCGCTGCGTGCCAATGAAGTCGGCGCGGATGCGATCCTCAAGGCCACCAAGGTGGACGGGGTCTATGACCGCGACCCCAAAGTTGATCCGGATGCCGAGCGATTCGAGTCGCTGACGTTTCGCGAGGTGCTGAACCGTGATCTGCGCGTGATGGATGCGACGGCAATCAGCCTTTGTCGAGAAAACCGCATGCCCATTTTCGTCTTTGACATGACCGTTCCGGGCAATATCGTTGCCGCGACGCGCGGAGATGCCCGTGGCACCTGGATCAAGGAGCAGGCCTGATGGACAACGAAGAACTCGAACTTGCGCTGCTCGATGTCGAGGAGCGGATGGATCGTGCTGTCGAAGTGGCCGCGGAAAATCTCGCGCGGATTCGAACCGGACGCGCATCGGCCGACATGCTCGACCATTTGCGTGTCGAGTACTATGGCGCGCCGACGCCGCTGCGTCAGCTCGCGACCGTGACCGTGCCGGAACCACGCACTCTGATGATCACGCCGTTCGATGTCGAATCGGCCGCAGCGATCGAAAAGGCGATCATGCAGAGCGACCTTGGGCTGACGCCCAATGTGTCCGGCGAAGGCAAGACGCGCATCATCCGCATCAATATTCCCGAGCTGAGCGAGGAGCGCCGCAAGGATCTGGTTCGTGTCGCACGCCATGAGGCCGAACAGGCACGCGTTGCCGTGCGTAATCTGCGGCGCGAAGCGAACGACGCGATTCGCAAAGCCGAAAAAGAGGGCGTGCTTGGTGAAGACGACGCACGCCGCAAACTGGACGACGTGCAAAAGCAGACGGATGCGCACGTCGCGCGCATCGACAAGCTGCTCGAGCAGAAAGAGCAGGATCTGCTGACCGTATGATCCTGCAGCCTGCAACAACCCGGCCATGGTGGCCGGCGTGACAGAGATCACGATTCGCCCCGATCTCGGCGGTGTCCCGGCCCCGCAGCATGTCGCGTTCATCATGGATGGCAACGGGCGCTGGGCGCGTGAGCGCGGCCTGGATCGGACTGAGGGGCACCGGCGCGGTGTCGAAACGGTACGCACGATCCTCGAGTGTTGCCGCACCTGGGGGATCCGCTACAGCACGCTGTACGCATTCAGTACCGAAAACTGGAAGCGTCCCGAAAGCGAGATCGGCGTGCTGTTTGGCCTGATGGCCGATTACCTCGAGGCGAATCTTCCGAAGTTTTTGCGCGACGACATCCGGCTCCATCTGCTCGGCAATGACGAGGGCCTTCCGGAACCAGCACTGACCAACCTGCATCGCACACTGGAGCAGACCAGGCACTGTGATACCTGGCATGTACTGCTCGCCGTCAACTACGGTGGGCGCGACGAAATCGTGCGCGCGGCGCGGCGGATGCTCGAAGACCCTGATCGACCCACGCCGAGTGAACTCGACGAGACGCGGTTTTCGGCCTATCTCGACACGGCGGGAATTCCGGATCCCGATCTGATGATCCGAACCAGCGGCGAAATCCGGCTGTCCAACTTCATGCTCTGGCAACTGGCGTACGCGGAGTTTGTGTTTGTGCCCGAATACTGGCCTGATTTCGATGAGGCGCGCTTTGCTCGCGCGCTCGAAGAATACGCACGGCGCGACCGGCGCTTCGGCATGACCGGCGAACAGGCGGCGGGGCAGGGCGCATGACATTGATCGCGTTCATCGTCGTTCTCGGCGTTCTCGTGATCGTGCACGAGTGGGGGCACTTCCAGATGGCCCGCTGGTGCGGCGTCCGCGTCGAAACCTTCAGCATCGGCTTTGGGCCGCAGCTCTACGCGACTGAGCGCGGTGGCACCGTGTACCGGGTCGCCGCAATTCCGCTTGGCGGCTACGTCAAGATGGCCGGCGACGAGCCCGATTCCGAGGAGCGCAATGCGCCGGATGCGTTCTATTCGCAGCCGTTGTACAAGCGGGCCGCCATCGTCCTTGCCGGCCCGGTCATGAATCTGATCCTTGCATTCGCCCTCGCGCCACTGATCTATCTGGTCGGCGTGCCGGAGCCCGTGTACCTTGACGAGCCGGCAACGATCGGCTGGGTGACGGAGGCTGCGCCAGCCACCGTGTTCGAGCCCGGAGACCGGATTCTGGCGATTGACGGTCGCCCAATCCAGACCTGGCGCGATCTTCAGGCCCAGCTTGCGCTTGCCAGCGGAGAGGCGCATGTACTGATTGATCGGGGCGGGGTCCAGGTCGAGCAGACGGTGACGATCGACAAGACGGGCGCAATGGCGGGATGGTTCCTGCCCCCGATGCCACCGGTCATCGAGCAGGTGATTGGCGGTTCTGCCGCAGAAGCGGCGGGACTTCAGCCCGGAGACCTGCTCGTCTCGATCGGCGGCCAGTCGATCAGCCACTGGATGCAGATTTCGCAGTTGCTTGCCGAAATCGGGGAGCAACCGGTGCCGATTACCATCCAGCGGGATGGCCAGCAGATCGAGCTGACGATCACGCCCCGTAAGGGCGACGATGGTCGTGTACTCCTGGGTATCGCGCGTCGCGAAGAATCTCGCGTGCACCGCTATCCGGCGGCCGAGGCCGTTGGTCGTGGGTTCGGACGTGTTGCGGAGCTGACCGGTCTGACGTTTCAGGTACTGGAGCGGTTGTTTACGGGTCGCCTTGGCCTCGAGGCGCTTGGCGGCCCGCTGATGATCGCGCAAGGCGCGGGCGACGCGGCGCGCCAGGGGGCCGGGGCGCTGCTCACCTTCATGATCTTCATCTCGATCCAGCTCGGCATCCTGAACCTGCTGCCGATCCCGGTTCTCGATGGCGGCCATCTGTTATTGATGGCGATCGAGGCGGGCATACGGCGGCCATTGCCGGAGAAACTCGTTGTTGCCGTGCAATACACCGGGTTCGCGTTCCTGCTTGGCCTGATTCTCTATGTGACTCGAAACGACATCATGCGGATGTGGGGCGACAAGATCGGCAAACTGCTCGGCGGGAGCTGACCGTTGCGTGCCCTGGTCATTGACTTTGCCAGCGCCGTGCCGCGCTGTGGGCTGGTCAGCGCCGACGCCGTCCGCTGGATCGAGCTGGAACCCAATCCCGAAGATGCACGCGGGCGGCTGCTGTATCAGGCGCTCGAGCGCCTGGCGCCGGAGGAAGGCTGGCGGGCGCTTGATGCGTTGGCCTGCGTGACCGGACCAGGCCCAATGACCGGTGTGCGCGTCGGTATTGCGGCGACCATCGGCCTGGCGCGCGGCGCGCGCCTGCCCGTCGTGCCGCTGACGGCTTGGCATCTGCGCGTTGATCCGTCGATTCGGGACGAGCAGGAGGTGCAGTTTCCGATCGGTCGGGCCGGCTGGTCGTGGGCGCTGGTTGATACCGGCGCGCCGGGCTGGCCGATCCGCGCATCGCGCGTCGACCGCGCCGCCGATGAAGAAACCCCGCTGCGCGACGACGCGCTGATCGCAGCATTACAGACGGTTGCGCGGATTGACGCGGCCGACTTGCGGCCCGTCTACCTGCGACCGGCATCTGTCGACCCCCAATTCGACGTCTTCGGGCGGCCATTGGCCGGAGCGGCGACATGAACACGGCCGAACTGCTGCAACGTGCTCGTGCGGTGATTGACGCCGAAATCGAAGGCCTCGCGGCGGTTCGCGATACACTTGGCGAGTCGTTTGCGAGGGCCGTACAGATTCTCGCGGATGCGCCCGGGAAGGTCGTCGTGATCGGTATCGGCAAGAGTGGCATTGCCGGACGCAAGCTGGCCGCTACGCTGACATCGACGGGTACACCGGCGGTGTTTCTGCACGCCACCGAGGGAGGGCACGGGGATCTGGGTATCGTGCAACGCGGCGACGCCGCCCTGATGATCTCGTATTCAGGCGCCAACCGGGAGCTGCTCGACCTGGTGGAACCGGTGCAACGGCTTGGTGTGCCAATCATTGCGATGACCGGAAACCTGGACAGCGAACTGGCACGACTGTCCGATGTCTGCCTGTCGATCGCCGTACCCGCCGAAGCCTGTCCAATGGGTCTGGCGCCGACGACGAGCACGACGGCAACCCTGGCACTCGGCGACGCGCTCGCGGTCGTGCTGCTCGAAGTCAATGGATTCGGCCCCGAAGATTTTGCGGCGCTGCATCCGGGTGGTGCGCTCGGGCGGCGGCTGCGGCGTATTCGTGACCGGATGCGTACCGGTGGCAGCGTCCCGCTTGTTGCGCCGGATACGCCCATGCAGCAGGTGCTGGTCGAAATGAGCAGCAAGCGCCTCGGGGTGACCGGTGTAACAGAAAACGACAAGCTGGTCGGTGTGATTACCGATGGCGACCTGCGTCGCGCCCTGGAGCGAGAAGGTTCGCTGCTTGAACGGGTCGCAGCCGACGTGATGACGCGCGCACCGCGCACCATTTCCGGCGATGCGACGATCGCAGCAGCGCTGGATCAGATGGAGCAGCATAAGATCACCGTGTTGTTCGTTGTGGATTCGGACGGACGTCCCGAGGGCGCGATTCATCTGCACGACCTGATCGACCAGCGGAGCACATCGTGATCACGGGACCCATTGAGTGTGTGCTCTCCGACGTCGATGGCGTCTGGACCGACAACCGGCTCTGGTTCGGTGGAGATGCGCCGCTGAAAGTCTTCGATGTCCGCGACGGGCACGGTGCGGTGATGTTGCGCAAACGCGGCCTGCCGGTTGCGTTCGTCACCGGTCGCAACGACCTGGCCATGCGCCAGCGTGCCGAAGAGCTCGGCGTCGACTGGGAGTTTGCGAACCGTGAGCGGCCCAAGGGCGTGATCGTCCGCGAATTGCTGGCGCGCTATGGTGTCGATGCGGCAAGAACCGTGTTCGTTGGCGATGACCTGACCGACCTCGCGGCGTTTGCCGAAGTTGGCTGGCCGGTCGCGGTGGCCGATGCCGAAGTGGCCGTGCGCCGTGCGGCCCGGCGCGTGACACGCGCGCGCGGTGGGCACGGTGCGTTCCGCGAAGTCGTGCGCTGGATCTTGCGCGACTGATTCGACATTGGCCGGTCGGCTTCGCCAGCTCTACCGCAAAACGCTGCAGCGACCGCTGCGCACGGCGATCTATGGCGGGTTCGTCGCGATCCAGACCCTCCTGCGTGCCATCGGCTTTCGCGCCGCGCGGCGTCTCTCCCGTGGTATTGGCCACGTTGCAGCCACCGTTCTGCCGTACGAGCGCCGGGTCGCCGCACGCAACCTGCAACGCGCGTTTCCCGAGTGGAGCGAATCCGAACGCCGCCGCGTTCGACGGCAGGCCTTCTCCCACCTTGCCGAATCGGCCGCCGAGCTGTTGTTCATCGAACGGCTCGCGGATCAGGTGAACCTGACGGGTGCCGAGGCCTTGCGTGATACCGCTGCCGAGCGCGGCGCACTGCTCGTCGGCGGTCACATCGGAAACTGGGAGCTGTTCGGTGTCGCGCTGGCGCGGGCCGGCGTGCCGCTCAGCGTAATCGCGCGGCGTGTCTTCGATCCGCGCTTCGATCGCTGGATGAGGGCGTATCGCGATTGTTTCGGCATCGAAACGATCGTGCGTGACGAGTCGGACGCGGCGCGGCGCATGCTAGGCGCGCTACGCTCCGGGCGCGTCCTCGTGATGCTGATCGACCAGAACACAGGCGTGCCGAGCATCGACATGCCCTTTTTCGGCCATCCCGCGCCGACGCCCTCCGGCGCGGCCCGCCTCGCCGCGCGCGGCACGCCGACCTGGTCGGGCTGGATCCGGCGCACCGCGCCCGGCAGGCACATCGCCGAAGTCCGCCCTGTTGCGCTCGACGATCCCGCGGATCAGGCGGCGACAACGGCACTGTTGAACCACGAAATCGAATCCGCGATCCGCGCCGCGCCCGAACAATGGGTCTGGTTCCATCGTCGCTGGGCCGACAATTGACCGCTGCGCGAGCGTCGGCTATTCTGACCAGACCGGAGAGACAACGATGACCGAAACAGACCCGCAGGACCAGACGATCCTGGACCAGCCCGGTCCAGGCGAGACCGCCGAGGGCGGCAGCGGAGAACTCGCCCAGCTCAGCAAGTTCCTGCGTCGGTATGCGCGCGGCGAGCGCATCTTCGAGCAGGGCGACGAAGGTGACACGATGTACTTCATCCAGCAGGGCCGCGTCCAGATCACCAAGGTCACGCCCCGCCGCATCCAGCCGCTGGCGATCCTCGAGCCGGGCTCCTTTTTCGGCGAAATGGCGGTGATCTCCGGAGAACCGCGCAGCGCCCGCGCCGAAGCCCTCGACGAATGCATGCTGCTCGAAATCGACCGCGAGATCCTCGACGACTTCCTGCGCAGCCACCCCAATGTCGCGCAACGGATGATCCGTATCCTCGCCGAGCGGCTGCGCAAGACCGATGAGCTCGTCGAGCGCCTGCTCGAAGGCGATCCGATGATCCAGGTCGTCGATGCGATTCTCGACATGACGAAGGACAGCGCCGAAGTGCCGCCGTACGTCCGCGACGTACATCAGTTGATGGTCCAGAGCGCAACCGACACGCGCACGTTGCGCTGGGTGCTGACCCGCCTGCGCCGCGCCCGTTTCCTCGATGTCGATGACGAAGGCCTGCGCATCAGCCAGCGCGCGCGCCTCGAACAGTACCTGAACTTCCTGCAAATGCAGCAGGACCTGCTCGCCGGAGGCGACGGCCGCCCGAAGGGCTGAAGCTTGCGGTAACGGCTGCGGTGCTGCCAAAACCGGCGCCCTGCGGGGTCAGCCTTGTATAATGTTTTACTGCTTACTCCAGTGCGCTGTGCTCCCCCGTTGGAGCCAACGAAGTCGTGCCGGCGGCACGGAAATTCATTATACAAGGCTGACCCCCTGCCCAGGCGA
>RFIY01000299.1 GCA_003695505.1 Candidatus Dadabacteria bacterium
GACCTGTTCGATCTGTGCGGTTTCGCCGACATGCAAGGCGACGGCCTCCGCCGAACCACCCGCGTCGCGGATCTGGTCAGCGACCGCTTCGACGGCCTCGGCGCGCCGGCTGCTGACGATGACGTGTGCGCCCATCGCGGCCATGGCTTCGGCGATGGCCTGGCCAATGCCCTTGCTGGCACCCGTAATCAGTGCGATCCGACCATCGAGTCGAAAATCAGGTGTCGCTACCAAGCTCAGACTCCGGATCGGCGCGGATCGCCGCGCAGGATATGACGCGGCGGTGGCGCAACGGCGGGAGTCAGCGCCTGCACACCGCCGAGTGTAAACTCGGCCATCGCCCGGGCCCAGGCCTCATCGTCACCTTCCTCGCTCAACTGATGCAGCATGCCACCCTGCGCCAGAATGCCCACCAGATATGATGCCCAGACCGGGTCAATTTCCGGGAGCGTGCCACGCGCAATCAGTTCGGCGAGAATCTGCTGGATTTCCGCGCCCATCGATTGCTGATCACGCTCGAAAAATTCGTTGATGCGATCATTTCCCGAATGAATCTCGCGAACATAGATCACGAACAGTTCACGGTTCTCGCGCGTGATCTGCAACATCAGGCGATAGACACCGGCGACCCACTCAACCAGATCTCCGTCTGGAGCAACGAGCAGCTCCCGGCTCTGGCGCAACATGTCCCGGAACCGCTCACTCATCTGATCGACGACGGCGAGAAACAGATCCAGCTTGTCCCTGAAGTGATGATAGAACGCCCCGGGCGAGACTTCGGCTTCGCGCAGGATATCGGTCAGGTTGGCGCCCTGGAGTCCGTGCGCCGCGAACTGCACCCGCGCCGCCCGGAGCAGTTTGCTCCGGGTCAGAGCACGAGACTCGGCGCGCGTCAGACCAGGCCTCGTGCCGCGGCGACGCGGTATCGCATGCGAATCTGTCATCGTTTTAAACTAGCAGCCCAACCGCGCCGTGTCATGCACGCCCGCGGCAATCACACGCTCAGAGGATCTCGGGAAGCGCGTCGCGGATCTGTTGCGGCGCCTGGCGCGTCAAATCCTTGCTCAGTTCACTGGCAACCAGTTTGCGCACGGCGTCAGGAAGCACGGCGCGGAGTTCACCAAGAAACGACGGGGGTGCGACAAGGTACAATTTTTCGAACTGTCCCTCCTGGGCGGCCTCGCGAAGATGCTCCGCCAGTTCACGAGCAAACTCGACTTCGACAGCCTCCCTGGGGTCGGTGACCGGTTCCTTGCCATGGCGTCCGGTGCCCGCCCGGTCAAACGTCCGTCCGGTGTCATCGGAGACCAGATCCTGCCCTTTCAGGCGCGCACGCGGCTCAATCAGCGTCTCTTTCTCGTGGAGCTGGCTACGACCTGTCAGTGCTGTGAATACGCGCGCACGCGATGCATCCGCGACAACGATCCAGACGGGTGCTCGCGGAATCGGAATTCGAACAGGGATGTCGCTCATGCCAGTGGTCCTTTCCTGATGATGCCTGTTGTCTTCAGGGTTATTGTCACATAGCAAACATAGGCGCGGATTGACTCCGGTCAAGTTTTTTGCGGTTGCGCACGCCCGCCGATGTTATCTTGAAGAAGGTTGTCCATCGGGTTCTATGGAGTTGCGGATGGCGATCTGGAATGTCGTTCCGATTGTACGAACGCCCGAAGGTGCTGGTGCCGTCGTCAGCCGCCTGATGCCAACCCCCCATCTACGCCATCTCGATCCATTCGTCGTCTTCGACGACTTCAGTGTGCAGGCGCCTGCGGGCTTTCCCGACCACCCGCACCGCGGCTTCGAGGCGGTGACCTGGATGCTGGAAGGCGCATTTCACCACCGCGACAACCTGGGCAATGACAGCGTTGTCCACGCGGGTGGCGCCCAACGATTCACGGCCGGCCGGGGACTCGTGCATTCCGAAATGCCCTGGGGTGAGCAGCCGGCGCGCGGCATTCAGTTGTGGATCAATCTGCCGCGTGCCCTCAAGGGGATCGAACCGGACTATCAGGCGCTCGATCAGGCACCCTGTGCCATCGTCGATCGCGTTACGATGCGTCACGTCGTCGGGCACCCCGGCGCTATTCGTCTTCATACACCGGTGCACTGGACCGATTTGTCCTTTGATCAACCAGGTGCCATCGATGCACCGCTACCTGATCCGCCGTCCACGGTGATCTGCTATCCGTTGTCGGGCCGATTCCGGATCGCCGGACACGAGATCGAGCCTGGACTGGCGCTCGCCGGCCAACAGGTGGAATCGGCGACGATCGACTGCACCGCGCCGGGTCGGATCCTCTGCATTTCCGGCGTGCCGCACAATGAACCGATTCGCCAGTGGGGTCCCTATGTCGATTGATGCTCCGGCAAATGTGCCATGATCGCCGCGACGATGGCCTCGGCAGGGCCGTCGGCATCGATCTGGATGGCGCCATCGGCATACGCCTCACGACGGGCTTCAAGCAACGCCGTCAATCGTGCAACCGGATCTGCTTCGGCAGACAACAAGGGACGCCCGCTCCCGCTGCCGGTTCTTTCTGCGGCGATCTCGGGTGAGACGTCGAGCCAGAACACCGGCCCCAGCGCCTGCAATCGTTCGCGATTTTCGGGATCGACCACCGCGCCGCCTCCAGTCGCGATCACCAGGCCGGTCCGCCCGTTCAGTGCCGCGATGGCTTCACGTTCACGCGCACGGAAACCCGCCTCGCCCTCTTCAGCGAAGATCTCGGGGATCGTCCAGCCTGCATCCTTTTCGATTTCGCTGTCGAGATCGACGAATGTCCAGCCAAGCCGTTTGGCCAGCAGGCGCCCGACCGTCGACTTGCCGGCGCCCATCAGTCCGACGAGGATGACGTTATCCGCCATCGCCGATCCGGACACGCACGCTGGCGGCGTGGGAATACAATCCTTCTTCGTCGGCCAGCCGTGCCGCAAGTGGCCCGTACTTTTGCAGCGCTTCCGCACCAAACGACATCAGGCTGGTGCGTTTGACGAAATCCTCGGTGCCGAGCGGACTGAAGAAACGCGCCGTCCCCTGCGTCGGCAGGACATGGTTGGGGCCTGCCAGGTAGTCTCCGACGACTTCGGGTGTGTGGGCACCGATGAAAATCGCGCCGGCATGCCGGATACGCTCGACCACCGCATCGGGTTCTGCCAGGCACAATTCGAGGTGCTCGGGTGCAAACCGGTTGGCCAGATCGACCGCCTCGTCAAGATCCGCGCAAACGGCAATCAGACCGTTGCGACGCAGGCTGGCCTCGGCGATGGCCGCACGAGGATGATCGACGAGCTGCGCGGCAATCTGTTGCTGAACGGCCTCAGCATAGCCCGGGTCGGTGACGACCAGTAGCACCGCCGCCGCTTCATCGTGCTCTGCCTGAGCCAGCGCATCCGCCGCAACCCAGGCCGGATCCACCGAGCCGTCGGCAACAATGCAGACTTCACTGGGTCCCGCAACGGAATCGATATCGACGATGCCGAAGACCTGCCGCTTGGCTTCGGCGACATAGCGATTGCCCGGACCAACGATCTTGTCGACCCTGGGCACGGTCGCCGTTCCGAAGGCCAGTGCGGCGATGGCCTGCGCGCCGCCGACCTGAACAATTCGGCTGACTCCGGCCAGTACCGCGGCGGCCTCGATGACCAACGGCAGGTGACGCTGGCGCGGCGGGGTCACCATCACGATTTCGTCGACGCCGGCAACCTTCGCGGGGATCCCGCACATCAACACCGACGACGGGTAGGCGGCCTTGCCGCCGGGCACATAGATCCCGACGCGTTCGTGTGGCGTGACGCGGACGCCAAGCGAGATGTCGGGTTCGGTCTGTTCGTACCAGCCGGTCGGCAGGTTGCGGCGATGGTAGTCGGCGATCCGTTCGGCCGCGACCTCCAGTGCCGTTCGCAAATCGGGGTCGAGCCGGTCAAGACAGTCCGGTCGCGGCTCAAGCACCATCCGCTCGGCGCGCAGCACGACCTTGTCGAGCTTCTGGGTCCAGTACACGAGCGCGTCGTCGCCGCGCCGCCGGACGTCTTCGAGAATCTGGACGACGAGCGGTTCACCGCCCAGATCAATGGCATTGCGCCCACATTTCTGGGCGAATATTTCGGCGAATTCGTCTGCGGTCGTGGCAAGAACTGGCATGATGGCGCTCACGCGGCGCTCCTTTCGATCACAGGCTGGAGCCGTTCGACCAGGTCGCGAATCGGGCCATCGAAACGAAAAAAACCGGTACGGCTGGCAACCAGGCGACTCGACACCTCGAACAGCACTTCGTACTCGATCAGATCATGCGCGCGCAGCGTACCGCCGGTATCGACCAGATCAACGATACAATCCGCGAGTCCGGTTTCGGGTGCGGTTTCCAGCGTGCCGGAAAGCGGCACGATTTCGTAGTAGCGGCCAGCACGCTCAAAGGCTTCTCGGGTCACGCGCGGATACTTGCTTGCGACGCGCCAGAGCCGATTGGGGTCCGCCGAGAGGTTCAGGTCGCGTGGCCCGGCCAGGCTCATCCGGCAGGTTGCAATCCTGAGGTCGAGCAGCTCGAACAGGTCGAAGCCCTTTTCGCGAAGCGTGTCATATCCTGTGATCCCGATGGCCGCCGCGCCGCGTGAGACGACCAGGGGAACGTCCTGACTGCGCACGATCAGCGCTTCGAGGTCGGGCCCCAGCGGCCGGATCAGACTGCGCCCGTCCGCCAGCAGCGCGCCTGTATCGATCCCGGCCGCGTCGAACAACCTGGCGGTATCACGCAGGATCCGTCCCTTGGCGATGGCAATTCGCAGCGTCACGTCGTCCTCCGGTCTTCGGCCGCTTGCGCGGCGTTGACGTGCGCGACGGTTGCGTCACGCACGAATAGTTCCACATCAGCGCCGAGCGCCCTCAGCTTGGCATCGAGCCGCTCATAGCCGCGCTCCAGATGATAGATCCGCAGGATCTCCGTCGTCCCCGACGCGGCCAGCGCGGCGATCACCAGACCCGCGCTGGCACGCAGATCGGTCGCCATGACCGGTGCACCCGATAACCGGTTTGGCCCCCGGACGACGGCGACGTTGCCGGTGACGCGGATTTGCGCGCCCATGCGCATCAGTTCCGGAACGTGCATGAAGCGGTTCTCAAAGATGGTCTCGATGATTTCGGTCGCGCCGTCGGCAACGGCCATCAGGCTCATCCACTGCGCCTGGAGGTCGGTCGGAAAACCCGGGAACGGCGCGGTTCGAATGTCACAGGGTTGCAAACGCTCAGGGGCGCTGAGTTCGATCCGGGTCTCGTCGACGTCGATCTGACAACCAGCCTGGATGAGCTTTTCGAGCAGGACTTCGATATGATCCGGACGACACGAAGTGACACGAACCTCGCCGCCCGTCGCGGCCGCCGCGATCAGCCAGGTTCCAGCCTCGATCCGGTCGGGAATCACACGGACTTCCGCCCCGGACAGGGCATCCTGCCCCTCGATACGGATCGTTGACGTACCCGCGCCCTCGATCGGCACGCCCATCCGTTGCAGCAGTTCGGCGAGCGCCACGATTTCGGGTTCGCGAGCAGCGTTCTCTAGTACGGTTTCGCCGTCGGCGAGTGCGGCCGCCATCAACAGGTTCTCGGTGCCGCCCACCGTCGGCATATCGAAACTTATCCGGCTGCCGCAGAGCCGCGCCGCACTGGCATGGACGTATCCTTCGCGCACCTCGATATCGGCACCCATCGCGGCCAGCCCCTGGAGATGCTGATCGATCGGCCGGGCGCC
>RFIY01000041.1 GCA_003695505.1 Candidatus Dadabacteria bacterium
CGACGGAATCGGGGTGGGGCTGTCGTTTGGGCATCCCTGTTTTTTGCCCCCTCAGCCCTCCGCCGTCCCCCGATTCATCCGCGTCAGCATGCCGAGTTCAGGGAATACGGCCTCAAGGTAGGTGACCAGAAGTTCGAGCGCCGGGTCGATGCTGTCGATCCGGCCTTCATCGCGGTCGAGCAGAAAGCTCAGCGCCATCATGAACAGGCCGTCGAGTTTCAGTCGCAGACCGGCGGGCTCGGCGGGCAGGTGGAATCGTTCGAGCACGGTGCCGATGTCCTGGATGACTTCGGTCATCAATTCTTCGTACAGTGCGCGGCTGATCCGGGCCGTCGGGGCGTCGCGGCCGTGTAGTTCGCGATAGAGCAGGCGCATCAGTTCGGGTTCCTGCGCCAGGGCTTCCATCGCGATACGCAAGACTTCACGAATACCTTCGCGTGAGGGGTGTATCCGCAACAGCATCTGTTCGCGTGCGGCCCGCATCGTGCCGCGCACGTCATCGCCGATTGCGCGGGCTGCGGCTTCGAGGATGTCGTCCTTGTCGCGGAAATGGACGTAAAAGGTGGGTTGCGCGACGCCGGCGACTCTGGTGATTTCCGAAACGGAGATCGCGTCGTAGTCCTGCTGGCGCAGCAGATCTTGCGCGGCGACGATCAGGCGTTGCCTGGTCAGCAGTTTGGCTTCCTGCCTGGTCAGTTTTCTGGCGGTTGACATGTCCTGGGTTTCCGGGGCCGCATTGTCTCCTGTACAGCGTAACACAGCCCAGAGCGATGATTCGGCAATGGATGTATCGGCGAATATTGCATAAAAATACTTAAGTGTGACAGCGGATTGTTCGACATGATGCCTCGGGGTTGACGAATTGCGTCAAATTCGATAATACTATTATCGTCTAAAAGGAGGGCCAGCAATGGCTGCAAAAACACTGGTGACAGGCGGTGCGGGATTCATCGGCTCGCATGTCGTGCGCGGATTGCTCGATCAGGGGCGCGACGTTCGCGTCGTGCTCGCACCTGGCGAATCCGCGGCCAACCTCGACGGACTCGATGTCGAACTGGTCGAGGCGGACATCTGTGACGCAGGCGCGGTGGATCGCGCGATGGATGGTTGCGGTGTCGTCTACCACCTGGCCGCGATCTACGCGATCTGGATGCCGCGCCGCGAGCGCATGTACGAGGTCAACTGCCTCGGCGCGATGAACGTTTGCTGGGCGGCGCTGCGGCGGTCGGTCGAAAAGCTGGTGTTTACGTCGTCGATTGCCGCGGTCGGACACCGCGACGATGGACGGCCGGCGGACGAAACGACGGCATTCAACCATCTTGGCCGCCACAACGACTACATCCTGACCAAATGGTTGTCCGAGGAACATGCGCGTACGTTCGTCCGCGAGGGGCTGCCGATCGTGTTCGTCAACCCGGGTGGCCCGATCGGGCCTCGTGACAAGGGGCCGACACCGACCGGGCAACTGATTCTCGACATTGCCAACGGCCGCATCCCGTTCAATCTCAACACCGGCTTCGGCATGGCCGATGTCGAGGACATCGCGGCCGGGCATCTGGCTGCGGAAGCGCGCGGACGCGTGGGTGAGCGCTACATTCTTTGCGCCGAAAACCTGACTGGCCGTGAGCTGGTGCGACAGATACGCCGCGCGTGCGGTTTGCCGCCGGCCGCGCTGACGTTGCCGGTGCGACCGTTGATTCCGGCGGGCGATCTTCTCGAGGCGGTGGCCGACCGGATCGGACGTGCGCCGCTGTTTACCGGAGATTCGTTGCGCTATGCCGACCATCGTGTCTTTTTCGACAATCGCAAGGCACGAGAAGAACTCGGCGTGAACTTCCGGCCGGTTGCGCAGGCAATCGAACGGTCACTGCGCTGGTTTGCCGAACAGGGATATATCACTCGCCGGCGGGTACTCCGCCACATTCAACGCTGACCACAGCCAAAGGGAGGTTGTCATGGTCGAAGTCGATGTTTTCTGGGCCTACGGACTGGGCGGCTCGTTGGCCGTTGCCGCCGGCCGCCAGCTGAAGAACGAAGAAAAACCGTTCGATCACCCGATTTTTTCGCGCGTGCTGCTCTTTCTGTCGCTCGTCTGGGCGCCGACCGGTATGCTGCTCTTGTTGAAACATCCGAGCTGGGAGACGATGCAGGCGGCCGACAGTTTCATGTCGATGCCGCCCTGGCTGATCCTCGGTTTCGGAATCACCAACATCACGCAGGGGATTCTTGGTTACTGGACCACGTGGATGCTGTTGCGCCGCGGACGGACCTATCTGGCCAACCTGAACTGGCTGGTCGGCTATCTTGGCATGTTCTTCATCCTGCTGTACGGCTGGGACGGACTCGGCTACGACCGCTTCCTGTATGACCGCGACATGTTTGGTGGCGTGGCGTGGACGCCGGGCGCCGGATTGCAGCCGGGCGCGGGCTGGAACTTCTTCACCAGCTCCGTTGCGATGACACTTTATCTGGACGCCATCTATCTGCTGCCGATCCTGATGGTTATGATGTGGCGCTGGCAGCGGGCGGGTGCAGGCGCGGCCGCCGGCGTCATGCGCAGTGCAGGGTTCTGGCCGTTCTGCGGCCGCTACGCGCTGGCAGTCTTCGGGCTGGCGCTGGGTACCGCCGCAGTTGCCGCGATCGTCGTCCACTACACAGGACAATTGCTCGGCGCGGGGTCGCATGCCGCGCGCTTCTACGGTACCGGTGGAAACACGACGATGCACGTCGTCAGTTACTTCGTGGGCCTGCCGTTTGCGAGTCTGCTCTTGTGGCTCGGTGTCTATCGTCGTGGCGGTATCGCCGAACGGCTGCTGCACTGGGTGTTTCCGCCGGACCAGCAGCCGGCCCCGTCGCCGGCGTCCAGCTCTGGCGCATTGCCCGAATCCGCGGCGCAGGTGCAATCATGAGCGCGCCGCTCGATGCGCTGTTCCGTCCGTTGCCGCTGGGGCCGGTGACGGCTCAGGGGCGCCTGTTCAAGACGGCGACAGCCGAGACGCGCGCCTCGGACGACGGTTTCGTCACCGATGAGTTGCTGGCATTCTACGAACCGATGGCGGCCGCGGGAACGCCCTTGATCATCACCGGCAACCTCTACATCAGCCGCGAGGGCAAGTCCTCGCCGCGGCAGACCGGTGTCGATCACGACGACAAAATTCCCGGCCTGCGCGAGCTCGCCGACACGGTGCACCGCCCGGCCGGCAGTTTGCTGGTCGCGCAGCTCAACCATTGCGGTCGCCAGGTGTTGCCGGCCGCGATGGGACTCGATCGTGCGGTGTCAGCATCGAATGTTACCGAAAAGATGATGGGTACCCGGCCGCGCCCGTTGCGTGAGCCTGAGATTCATCAGGTCATCAACGACTTTGCCAGCGCGGCCGAACGGTGTCAGCGCGCCGGATTCGACGGCGTTCAGGTTCATGCCGGCCACGGCTACCTGATCAACCAGTTCCTGACCCCATACACGAACCGCCGCCGCGATCGCTGGGGCGGCAACTTCGACGGCCGCGTGCGCCTGCTCGTCGAGGTCGTTCGCGCTGTGCGCGATCGCTGCGGGGACGATTTTTGCATTCTGCTCAAGCTGAACGGGCACGATCGGCTACCCGGCCGCAACGGCCTTGGCACCGATGAACTGGTCCGCGTCGCGCAACGCGCGGTCGAGGCTGGCGTGGACGGCGTCGAGATTACCTGCGGGCATTACGAATCCGGGTTCCCGATGATCCGCGGAAGGTTTGAAGATGTCTTTCCGGCGATGCTCGGCGAGGGCATTGGATCATCGTTGCCCCCGTCTCGCCGCATCCCGTTACGATTGTTCGGAGGTGCGATCGGGCGCTTGTTCAATACGCTGTGGCCGCCGCAGGAAGGCTTCAACCTGCCGTATGCACGGAAGTTTCGTGCAGCGATCGATGTGCCGGTCATTGCGGTGGGTGGGTTTGCAACTGGCGACGCGATGGCCTGGGCCATCGACCAGGGGGAGTGCGATGCGGTGTCGAGCGCGCGGCAGTTCATTGCCGACCCGTTGCTGTTCTATCACCTGCAGCACGGTATCGCCGGGCCGCGCTGTTCGTGGTGCAACGGCTGTATCGCCCGGGCCGGCGGACAGCCGGTTGGCTGCTATGATCCCGATGTCGCCGCCGAGCAGTGCCGCGCGCTGGCGGCGTTTCGCGCCGTTTCACGTGCAGCAGGAGAGGAGGCGATCGCATGATTCAGCTCGATCTGATTCAGGATATTCCAGCGCCGCCCGAGCGGGCCTGGGCCGTGTTCTGGGAGCGATTCAGCGATATGCCGATGCACATCGCCGAAATCGACGCGATCACGCCCGTCGACGAGCGGTGGGATGGGGAACATCGGACGTTGACCGTGCATCGCTGGCAGGCCAGCCCGACACTGATTCCGGCCATGGCGCGCCCATTTGTCAAACCGACGCTGATCTGCTGGAACGGTCATGCCGAATGGCTGCACGCCGAACGCACGGTGCGGTTCGATTTTCGCCACGACCGTTTCGAGGGTCTCTACAACTGCACCGGCAGCTTCGTCGTTGATCCGGGTGAAGACGCCGATGCGAGCCGGGTCACGATTCACGGCGAACTCGAAATCCACCCCGAACGTCTCAGTGGGCTGCCGCGCGGTCTGGCGCGCAAGGCGTCTGGCTGGGTCGAGCGTGTTCTGCTCAGCGCGGTCGAACCCGCGCTGGCGGCACTGCCGCTTGCCGTGGACCGCTTTCTGGAGGAGTACCCCGACGGCGAGCTGAGAATCGCCTGAACAGATCCAAGTGACGCGATTCCGGTATGCTGCAAGGCGTCGGAGTTTCGATAAAGGAGTATTTTAATGCAAGGTCAGATGCAGCAACAGCCCCTGCTGATCTCGAGCCTGGTGCGACATGCCCGGAATAATCACCCGGAGCAGGAAATCGTCACACGCGCCGTCGAGGGTGGCATTCACCGGACGACGTTTGCGGAGACGATCGATCGCGCCGGCGGCGTGGCGCGCATGCTCGAAAGTCTCGGCATTGGTTTCGGAGACCGGGTCGCGACGCTCGCCTGGAACACATGGCGCCATCTGGAGCTGTATTACGCGGTTTCCGGCATCGGCGCCGTGCTGCACACGGTCAATCCACGCCTGTTTCCCGAGCAGATCGCCTACATCCTCAATCATTCCGGCGCGAAGGTCCTCTGCGTCGATCTGACGTTTCTGCCGCTGGTCGATGCGGTTCGTGACAAGCTCGATCATCTGGAGACCGTCGTCGTGCTGACCGACGAAGCGCATATGCCCGACAGCGATGCAGCCTGTTACGAAACCTTGCTCGCCGAGGCCGGACCCGGCGACTACGACTGGCCCACGTTCAACGAGAATACGGCGTCCTCGCTCTGTTACACGTCCGGAACCACCGGCAACCCGAAGGGCGTCCTGTACAGTCATCGTTCGACCGTACTGCACAGTTTCGCCGTCTGCGCTGCCGACGGTCTGGGGTTGTCGTCGAACGACGCCGTGTTGCCGGTCGTGCCGATGTTTCATGTCAACGCCTGGGGTATTCCCTACGCCGCCGCGATGTGTGGCGCGAAACTCGTCTTTCCGGGAGCCGCGCTCGACGGGGCGAGCCTCTGGGAGTTGCTCGACCAGGAGCGTGTAACCATTTCGGCGGGTGTGCCGACCGTCTGGCTCGGGCTGTTGCAGTACCTTCAGGCCGAGGGCAAGGGACTGCCGCATATGAACCGCACCGTGATTGGCGGCTCCGCCGCGCCAGAGGCGATGATCCGCACCTTTGAGCAGGATTACGATGTCCGGGTCCTGCACGCCTGGGGCATGACCGAAATGAGTCCGCTCGGCACCGTCGGTGTACTCAAGCGCGATATCGCGGAGAAACCGTTCGAAGAGCGCCTGCCGTGGCAGCTCAAACAGGGCAAGGCCGCCTACGGGGTCGAGATGCGCATCGTTGACGACGAAGGCAACGAGCTGCCACGCGACGGCGAGGCATTCGGGCATCTGCAGGTGCGCGGACCCTGGGTGTTGAGCGGATACTTTCGCGGCGAGGGTGGCGATGTCGTCGATGCCGACGGCTGGTTCGACACCGGCGACGTGGCGACGATCGATGCGCGCGGCTATATGCAGATCACCGATCGTGCCAAGGACGTCATAAAGTCGGGCGGAGAATGGATCAGCTCGATCGAGCTCGAAAACATCGCGGTCGGCCACCCCGACGTCGCCGAGGCTGCGGTCATCGGCGTCGCGCATCCCAAGTGGGACGAGCGGCCGCTGCTGGTCGTGATCGCCGCCGAAGGACGGACGGTAGACAGGGATGCACTGCTGGAATCGTTCGAGGGCAAGGTCGCGAAGTGGTGGATTCCCGATGATGTCGTGGTCGTCGACGAAATCCCGCACACCGCAACCGGGAAGATCCAGAAACGGACGTTACGGGAGCAGTTTGCTGATCATTACATGACCTGAATGGAACGGTGACAGGATTGCCTGCAGCTTCACGATAGCGCGGGTATAGCGTCGCGACTTGAACCCGGCGGTACCATGTCATATGTAACAAGCCGAGGATTGAGTCATCCGCGGTGGAGGTGGGATGGACTTCACGCATCGTCCGAATCGTGTGGCTCGGCGCCAGTCCAGGCAGTACATTTTCTGGATTCTGCCGCTCGTTCTGCTGCTTCCAGGGTGCGGGTGGCTGGACTGGCTCGATCTGTCCGGACAGCGAGAGCCGCAGAAACCGGAGCTGGTCTCCTGGATCGATCAGCCCTACGATTCGATCACTCGGCGACCTTACGCCTATTTCGCCGTAGGTTGTTCTCCGGATCCTTGCACGGTGGAGTGCCGTATCGATGGTGGCGAATGGAAATTCTGCGGCGTTGGCAAGTTCTTCGGCCATCTCGAGGAAGGGGAACACACGTTCCAGGTGCGTGCCCGCGATGATCTGACCGGTGAGCTTGAACGGCGGACGCATTCCGTTCGGTGGACGGTTGACCGGACGCCGCCTGAGACGACGATCGATGCGGCGTATGGTGACCTGAACGATCCGCAGTCCGCCGCATTCGAATTCGATTGCAACGAAGAATATTGCTCGTATGAATGCAGCGTGGATGACGAACCGTGGCGTTGGTGTGAAAGTCCACACACCGTGACCGGTCTGGAGCCGGGCCGGCACCTTTTCGAGGTTCGGGCGATTGATCAGGCCGGTAATGTCGATCCAGAACCGGCGAGTCAGGAGTGGAGCGTCCCGCTCAGCCCGTGATGACGTGACTGCAGGCATTGGCGCTTGCTGATAGCGTATTGGGCATGGACATCGGGTCGGTCGGTACATTTTTGCTGCAGGTAATGCTCTGCGCCACGCTGTTGATGCCGTCGTTGGGCTGCAGCGACAAAGGCGCCGAGCCGGTGATGACGGAAGTCGACTGCGAACAGGCGGCCGCCGATGCGACGTTGGATATTGTCGGGCTGCGTGATCGTGGTGCCTGCGCGTGGCTCGGGCTGCGGTATGCCGAACCGATCACGCCTTCGGGGCGATTCTTGCCGCCGGAACTGCGGCCGCTTGGCTCCGGTTCGATCACGGCCACCGATTTCGGCGCCGATTGTCTGCAGTCGAACAACCCGATGAGCGAGCAACCGCAAAGCGAGGATTGCCTGTTTCTAAATATCTGGGCGCCAGGCGAGTCGTCGGATGGGACGCTGCAGCGCCAGTTGCCGGTGATGGTATGGATCCACGGCGGCGGGTTCACGCAGGGCGCTGGAAACTGGTCGCTGTACAATGGCGCCGCGTTTGCCCGGCAGGGCGTCGTGCTGGTGGCGATCAATTACCGGCTCGGCGCGCTCGGTTTTGCGGCGCCGGATGGCGTGACGCACGACAACGGCACGGAACTGGCCGGGAATCTCGGTGTGCGCGACACGTTGACCGCCCTGGAATGGGTGCAGCAGCACATCGCCCGCTTCGGTGGCGATCCGGATCGCGTCACCGTGTTCGGAGAATCCGCGGGCGCGTGGATGACCTGTGCGCTGCTTGCTGCGGGTGCCGGCGATGATGGGTTGTTGCACCGCGCGATCATGGAATCGGGCGGTTGCTACATCGCGAGTCGCGAGCGGGCTGCCGAATTCGGCCAGAAG
>RFIY01000300.1 GCA_003695505.1 Candidatus Dadabacteria bacterium
GGTGCCTCCTAAGCACCAGGCCGCAGGTTCGATTCCTGCCGAGGGCATGCTTTTGGCAGGCGGTTTACCAGATGGTAAACTGAAACGTGTTTCACCCTCCGTATCCGTACACGAAAGGACTGGCCCATGGCCGTTGTAGAGCAGGTTCCCGCAAAAGGCAAATCTTCGGCGAGAACATTGTTGTTGAAGTCGCCGGTCGATCTGAAGCCGATCGGCGAAATCCCGGTACAGGGAAGGGCCGAAGTCGACGCGGTGATTGCCCGGGCTCGCCAGGCCCAGCCCGCCTGGGCGGCGCTCAGCGTGCGAGAGCGAGCGAAATACCTTGAGCGTGCGCTGGATCTGCTGCTGGAACGGCAGGATCAACTGCTCGAAATCTTCGTTCGGGAGTCGGGCAAGGCACGCATGGACGCGTTGCTGATCGAATTGTGGGACGGCGCCGATTCGCTGTCCTTTTTCTCGAAGCATGCCGAAAAGTGGCTCGCAGATGAAGAAGTCAAACTGCACGGCTTTCTGCGGTTTCTCAAGAAAGCCACGATCGAGTACCGTCCGTTGGGCGTCGTCGGCGTGATCAGCCCGTGGAATGGACCGTTCATCCTGTCGCTGAACCCGACCGTGCAGGCCATGATCGCCGGCAACGCCGTGGTGATCAAACCTTCGGAAGTCACGCCGATGTCCGGTAAGGTCGTCGAGGACCTGTTTCGGGATGCGGGCGTACCGGAGGGGGTTGTGCAGGTCGTTCTGGGCGACGGCGAAACCGGGGCGGCGCTGGTCGAGGGCGATACCGACAAGATTTCATTCACGGGGAGCGTCCGCACGGGACGACTCGTGGCCGAGGCTTGCGCGCGTCAGCTCAAACCCTGCACCCTGGAACTCGGTGGAAAAGATGCGATGATTGTCTGCGCCGACGCGGACATCGACACGGCCGCCGCAGGGGCGGTTGCCGGCTCGCTGATCAATACCGGGCAGTACTGCTCCGGAACGGAGCGCGTCTACGTCGTGCGCGAAGTCGCCGATGCCTTTATCGAAGCCGTCGTCGACCGTACCCGACAGTTGCGCCAGGGACACACCGGAGAGTTCGACATTGGCGCGGTGTTCTGGCAGCGCCAGCTCGAAATCATCGAGACGCAGGTGGAAGAGGCCGTCAAGAAGGGCGCGAAGGTGCTCGTCGGCGGTAAGCGCAACGAGCAGCTCGGTGGTCTCTTCTACGAACCTACGGTACTCGTCGATGTGACGCACGACATGGCAATCATGACCGAAGAGACGTTTGGGCCGATCGTTGCGATCATGGTCGTTGATGATGAAGAGCATGCCTTGCAAATGGCCAATGATTCGCGCTATGGGCTTGGGGCGACGATCTGGTCGCAAAACGTTTCGCGTGCCCGTGCGCTCGCGCGGCGCGTGGAAGCTGGCAGTGTCTGCATCAATGACATGAGCATGACGTACGGCGCCCTCGAGGTTCCGTTCGGGGGGCGGAAAGATAGTGGCGTCGGTTACGTCAACGGCAAGGCCGGTTTGCGGGGGTATACCGCGCCAACGCCGGTGATCGTTGACCGCTATGGCGGCAAATACTCTGCCGGCCGGCACTATCCGTACACCGAAGAAGGCGAAACCCAGGTGCGGAAACTGATGAACCTGATCTGGGGCAACAAGATCAGTCGCCGCTTGCTGAGCTGATTGGGCGCACAATTCTGTCGCAAGCAGCGCAGGCCATTTGGCCTGCGCTTTTTTGCGCATGCAAAACGCTGTTACACTGTAGTCGCGCTGAACCGCGCGTAATTTTTTTCCGGTTGAAAGCCAGGCAAGCGTGCCACGACGAACGCGGACATTCTGGCGGTGGGCATGCTGAAAGAGCTATTGCTGCTGTTTTGCGGCGGGCTTGCCATTTTTGCATTGATCTCCGGCACACTCTGGGCGTCACGCCGGTCGGCGCTGACGTTTCGCCTGACGCTGTTCTGGGTTGCCTCTCTGGTCGCGCTTGCGATCAATGCTGCGGGGCTCGCGTTGGTTTTGCCGCTGGACGAGCAGGCTGTCGTGGAATCAGTGACCGCTTACGGTGCAGCTCTCGCGCTCGCGTGGCTGTTGACGCCACTGTATGGCCACAGGGCGCTGCACCGGATTGACGCCGTACTGTTTGCCGTGGGGCTACTTGGCTGGTGGGGCGCGCGCGCGCAGGGGGTGGGCTTTGTGGTGAGCAGTCTCGCGTTGTTGCCGTTTGTTCTGGCGCCCCTGATGCGCCCGGCCATTGCGGGAGTTCGTAACTGGCGTCGGTTGACGTTTGCGGAGCGTCTGCCAGTGCCGCTGCTCTGGTTGATGTTGCTGCATCAGGCCGATTACCCCTGGCTCAGAGCTTCTCCGGAGTTCGCGGTTGCGGGTTTTACGATGATGCTGTTTCTGATGCTGGGAGCCGCGGCGGTGCTGTTCGTCGCCGTAACCGAGCGCGAATTGCGTAAGGCCGATCGGCGTGTCGTGGATGCTCGAATGGTCGGTGAGGATCACCGGATGCGCGCAGAAGACACAGAGCGCGAAATGGCTCGTCTCAGGCAGCAGGTGGATCAGAAGGGTCGGTTTGAGTTGCTCGGCAACGTGGCCGCAGGCGTGGCGCATGATTTTCGAAATCTGCTCGGACTGTGGGGAGGTCATTTCGAGCTGTTGCAGCGGCAACTCGGAGATCTTTCGCCTCGTCAGGCGGAGGTCATCGAAGGCTTGCGCCGCACGACCGGACACGCCGAGCGCCTGGTCGACCGGATTGTCGCGTTGCTACGCGACCCCGTTGATGGTGAAAAGTCTCCGCAGTCGGTTGGCGCAGCGGTTGAGGCGGCCGTCCAAATGGCCAGGGGCGCCGCACCCCGATCGCTCTCACTCCAGTCCGAGATCAACAGCGAAGCCCTTGTCCTGGCGGCGCCAGGGCAGCTCGAACAGGCTTTACTCAATCTCATTGCAAACGCGATTCAGGCGCACCAGGATCACGGCACCGCAGAACCGGTTGTACATGTGGTCGTGCGGGAGCAGGCGAGGCCCGCTTCTGGGAGCGCAGTCGTGATCGAGGTCAGCGATAATGGCCCCGGCATTACAGAGGAGCTTCAGCGTCGCCTGGCGCAACCATTTGTTTCCGGCCGGTCCAACGGTGGAGGCCTCGGTTTGGGACTGTCAATTGTGCGGTCGGTTGTAGATGATTTGCAGGGCGAGCTCAGCGTCGAATCCGTGTACGGGCAGGGAACGTGCATTCGCTTGGAACTGCCGTGCGCAGAAGAGGCGGCGGAGCGAGAGACCACTCCATCTGAACAGGCGCGCCAGGCGAAGCCGATGCCCGCCGAGCGAATTCTGATTGTCGATGATGAACCCGATATCGCCGATCTGGTGCTGCGTGCTTTTGCGACGGAGGGGCTTGCCGCGGCGGTGTTTTTAAGACCGCAGGAGGCGCTGGACTGGTTTGTTGAGCACGGTGATCATGTGGATGTCCTGCTCACAGATCAGCACATGCCTGGAGGCCTGTGCGGCGAGGATCTGGCTGCAGCCTGCCGCGCGATCCGGCCGGATCTCAGGTGCGTTCTGATGACCGGGGATCGCGAAACCTCAATTCAGGCAAGGGAAAATGACCTGTTCGTGGCAGTCATGCGCAAGCCGTTCCGGGTGTCTGCGCTGATCGATCTTGTGCGGCCGCATGTTCGGCAC
>RFIY01000301.1 GCA_003695505.1 Candidatus Dadabacteria bacterium
GCAAGCGGGGCGCCGGTGGTGCTCGTGAAACCGCCACCGGGTGTGAAGGGCACCCTTGCGCGGATGGCTTCGGCGACGATACGGTCGAGGTCGTCTGGTGTGCGCGGGCGGGCAACGCCATCGGGTGAGCCGATCAGTCCGGACGCGTCCTCGCTGACGGTGGCCAGTGCGTCAGGGTCGTGCCGCCACGGGGCGCGATTTGTCACTGTTCGGTCTCTCCACCTGTTTGTCGCGGGCGCAGGTCATTCCAGTACCCGCCGAAGACGCGTGCGCCCTTTTCACGCAGCGCAGCCACATCGGCGTCCGCCTGTGCGCGCAGCAGTTGCCCCATGGTGAACGCGGCTCCCGGTATGGCGCAGTCGGTGGTGGGCTGATCGACCAGGTTCAGGAATGAAAACCGGTCACTGCGTGCCTTGTGCAACTGGCCCGATGCGTGCAGATAGCGCGGTCCCCGCGACACATTGATCCAGGTGCCGGCGCGTTTCGCCAACCCGCGGGCAAGCTGTCTGACCTGCCGCATGTCAGGTGGATCAACGAACGCCTGGACGACCAGGCAATGATCCGGGGAAACGCCATCGAGCCAGGCATCGAGATCCGATGATGTGGGTCGATCCAGCGCCGGACGGCGGCCCGCCATCGCCTCGCGTGCAAAGCTTTTCGCCCGCTCGACGTCGGGCTGGTTGAACGGGTGCACGCCAAGCAGATGCCCGGCGAGCGCGGTCGCAATCTCAAGGACGAACATCGCGGCGACCATGTCGGCGAACGAGTTCACGGTGAGCAGGATATCTGCCGAATGCGCAGGAACATCAGGGCCA
This sequence comes from Candidatus Dadabacteria bacterium, assembly GCA_003695505.1. GTDB lineage: Bacteria > J088 > J088 > J088 > J088 > J088. Next base: position 816 of record RFIY01000301.1, read on the forward strand.
CAGTAGAGTCGTATCGCCTGATCCGCGTCGATCGGCTGGCCCGCCTGATCGGCTGCGGCCAGCGGAATCAGGCCCATGCCCTGTTTGCCGAGACTTTCGGCCAGCAATTGTTCGATCCACGGAAACAATGGCGCCTTCGGGTGGTCGTTGACCAGCAGAACATCGCGACCGTTCTGCCAGGCCGCTGCCAGCGCGGCGGCGAGGACGAGGCCGGGATTGTCCGTGCCGTCGCGCTGGCATAGCCGAACCACATCTGCCAGCGCCGGTTGCCATTGCATCGGATTCAGTCCCGCCGCGACGGCCGGGGCCAGTCCGAATACGGAAAGTGCCGAGAAGCGGCCGCCAACATCTGGCGGCGCGGCGAGGTTGAGGCAGCCGTGTTCGTCGGCCCAGTGCTGAAGTGGGCTCCCCGGGTCGGTGATCGTCATGAAGGTCGCGTGTTGCCGGTGGCGCTCGAACAGGACATCCAGAATCGTGCGCGTTTCGACGGTCGTTCCCGACTTTGACGCGGCGATGATCAGATCGCCAGAGGTCACGGTGCTGGCCGCCCGCAGTACAGCCGCCGGATGCGTCGAATCGACGACCTGGTGGGACGCCATGCCTGCGGCGCGCCAGAATACTTCGGGTGCAAGGCTCGATCCACCCATGCCAACCAGAAAAATGCGCTCAGCTCGGGGCACCTGCCGCGTCAGGGCCGCGACCGTTGCCGGCATCGCGCCAGGCAGGTCGAGCCAGCCGAGGCGATCGGCGATTTCTGGCGTGTCCGGTGCGCCAAACAAGGTGGCGTCGTGTTTGTGCAGTCGGGAGGCCGCTCGTTCTCGAATCAACCGGCTGATGGCAGCGTCGATTGCGGCGTCATCGGGGATGCGTACATGCACGGCGGGTCCTTGCTACAATCAAGTCAGGCGGATTTCCTGAAAAAATCAACATAACACAGGGGCAGCGGCGGACGATGTTCGGAATTGGTTGGGCCGAGTTCCTGTTCATCGCAGTGATTGGACTGCTCGTACTCGGGCCAGAGAAACTGCCCGAAATTGCGCGGCAGATGGGCAAGTGGATGCGGGAATTACGCCGGATCTCGGCCGAGCTGCGACGCGAGTTCGACGACGAGTTGTACGCCGATGACGGCGACCGGTCTTTGCTGCCCGGACTGGGATCCGGACTGGACGAATCGGATGTCGCCGGCGATGAGCCGGGCGTGGCGCCCGTAGAGGGGGATTTTGGTGCCGTCGTTCGGCCAGAAACGCCCGCGGCCGCAGCAGACAGCCCAACGGATACGTCGCCACCCGATGGAGGCGATCGATGAGCCACGCCGAGCGTGTGCCCGACGACGCACGCGATGTGCCAATGCCGCTGACGGATCACCTTGCCGAATTGCGCCATCGCCTGATGGTGTCGGTTGCGGCGGTGTTTGTCGGGTTTCTCGCAGCGTACAGCCAGGCCGAAGTCCTGTTCGATATCCTGCTCGAACCGTTAAAGCCAATTTTGCCGGAGAATCACGGTGAACTGGTGTTTACCGGATTGACCGAGCCGTTCCTGGTGTACATCAAGGTCGGTCTGCTTGGCGGCGTGCTGCTGGCGTTGCCGGTCATTCTGACGCAAGTCTGGCTGTTCGTCCGGCCGGCGTTTCGCGGCAACGAGGAGCGCTACGCGACGGCGTTCGTCTTTTTCGGCAGTCTGCTCTTTGTGGTCGGTGCGCTGTTCGGTTATTTTCTCGTGTTCCCGTTCGGGTTCCGGTTCCTGATCGAATTCGCCGGGCAGCGTTATCTGCCGATGCTGACCATTGGCAGTTATCTGACGCTGGCGACAAAAATGCTCGTCGCCTTCGGCCTGATGTTCGAGACGCCGCTGGCGTTACTGTTCGTTGCACGTCTCGGGCTGGTTGACGCGTCATTCTTACGGCGCAATCGCAAGTACGCAGTCCTGCTGATCTTCATCATCGGGGCGGTGTTGACGCCTCCTGATGTCTTTACGCAACTCATGCTGGCGACGCCGCTGCTGATTCTTTATGAAGTCAGCATTATTCTCGTGGCCATTGCGGGGCCGCGGCGCGAAGTTGATGCAGACGATGACGTGCCTGATTCAGACGGGACCGCAGAGCAGGATCCCGCGTGAGTCCTGCATTCGATCGGTTGTTGACGTTTTCGACGACGTTCCGGGTCGTCGCTGCGGAGCGGGCGCTGCGACAGGCCGGCATACGCTGCGGACTCGCGCCGACACCGGGCGGCGTACATAGCGCCTGCGGATTGTCGCTTCGCCTGCACCAGGCCGATTTCGAACAGGCGCTGAAAGCCGTCGAGGCGGCCGGTCTGCCCATCGAGGGGCGCTGGATTGCTGATGGCGCCGCGTGGCGGGCGGTCACGACTTCAGACGAAACACCAGACTGATTTCGACGGGTGCGCCGAGCGGCAACGCTGGCACGCCGATGGCCACCCGGGTGTGGCGGCCTGCGTCTCCAAACAGATCGACGAGCAATTCGCTGGCGCCATTGAGTACAGTCGCCTGCGAAGTGAACTCGGTCGTCCCGGCCACATAGCCTTCGACGCGAAGCACTGCGGCAATCCGGTCGATGCTGCCGGCGATCGCCGCGGCCGCAGCCAGACCGTTCAGACAGGCGAGTCGCGCGGCCTGAACCGCATCGTCCATATCGAGATCCCGGCCAACCACACCTTTGAAGCGTAGTTCGCCGGCGACGACCGGAAGCATACCGGATGTCCAGATTTCCTGCTCCCGGATGAGTGCCGGAACGTACATGCCGGCGGGCGCCGGTGGTTCGGGAAGCTCGATGCCAAGGGCGCTGAGGCGGTCGCTGATCGACGTCACGCGTGATTCTCCTCTGGTGGAATACAATGATCCTATGATACCTGCAGATCACCTACTCGCGCGTCCGGCTGCGGCAGCAGTCGACGCCGTACAAGCGGTTGCCCGGGAGTTGCTGGCGATGCAGCATCGCCGGCTCGA
>RFIY01000302.1 GCA_003695505.1 Candidatus Dadabacteria bacterium
GACCGATCCGATCGCAGATTTCCTGACCCGTATTCGCAACGCGACGATGGCCTACCGTCGTCACGTCGAGGTGCCGGGCAGCAAGCTGAAACGCCGTCTCGCCGAAATCCTCAAGGAAGAAGGATTCATTGAAGATTTCTCGTGGACTGATGACGGCAAACAGGGCATCCTGCACCTTACGCTGAAGTATGATGACGTTGGCCAACCGGTCATCGAAGGGCTGGAGCGTATCTCGAAGCCCGGGCGTCGCAAATATGTGGGTGCGGACGAATTGCCGCGTGTCCGTTCCGGGCTTGGCGTTGTTATCGTCAGTACCTCTCGCGGGCTGCTGACCGGGCGCGAGGCGCGCGAACAGCATGTCGGCGGCGAAGTGCTTTGCACAGTCTGGTAATACAGAGGAAGTTGGAATCATGAGCCGCATTGGCACAAGAGCAATCAACGTACCCGACGGGGTTGACATCACAGTGTCGGGCCGAGATATTACGGTCAAGGGCAAGAAGGGGCAGCTTGACTGGGTACTCCCGGAGGGCATCCAGGTTGAACAGGATGGCCAGGAACTGCGTGTGACCCGCGAACGTGATCACCGTGAGGCCCGCGCTTTCCATGGGCTCAGCCGGGCATTGATCGCAAATATGGTTCACGGCGTGTCCGAAGGGTTCTCACGCACGCTCAAGATCGAGGGCGTCGGTTACCGTGCTGCATTGAAGGGCAAGGCGCTCGAGCTGAGTGTCGGGTACAGTCATCCGGTTTCCTATCCGGTTCCGGAAGGCATCACGATCGACGTGCCGGACCAGACGACCATCCGCATCAGCGGAATCGACAAACAGAAGGTTGGCCAGGTTGCCGCCGAGATCCGCAAGGTACGTCCGCCCGAACCCTACAAAGGGAAGGGTATCCGTTACGAAGACGAACGAGTACGCCGCAAAGCTGGCAAGGCCGCAGCGTAACGAGGCAGGTAAACTATGAAAGTCGCAAAGGCACAAGAACGTATACGCATTCAGCGCGAAGGGCGCCGGGCGCGTGTGCGCAAGAAAATCAGAGGGACAGCCGATCGACCGCGGCTCGCTGTACATCGCAGCAACCGGTATATCTCGGTGCAGTTGATCGACGACAGCGCCTCGCGTACCATTGTTGCCGCCAGCACGCGTGACAAGGAGCTCTCGTTCGAGGGTTCCGGTACGACGCTCGCCGCTGCGGCGGCACTGGGACAGCGGATCGCGGCCCTGGCAAAGGAACACGGCATTGAGAAGGTCGTGTTCGACAAGGGCTGGTATCGATATCACGGCCGTGTTCGTGCGTTGGCAGAGGCTGCGCGCGAAGCCGGACTGGTGTTTTAGGTTCAGGGACAAAGGTAACTCAAGTGCAGTTTTCAGATACCGTTTTTCCGAAGAAGATCAACAAGTTCGTACGTCCCGATCCCGATATCGAGCTGACGGAGCAGGTGGTCAACATTGCCCGTGTGGCCAAGGTGATTACGGGCGGGCGCCGCTTTGCGTTCAACGCAATTGTTGTGGTCGGCGACCATAATGGGCATGTGGGCTATGCGCTTGGCAAGGCGCCTGAAGTGCCGGATGCGATTCGCAAAGCGATCGAGAAAGCACGCAACCGTATGGTCGAAGTCCCGCGCGTCGGTACGACTATTCCGCACGAGATCATTGGATCGTTCGGTGCGGCGCGCGTACTGCTGAAACCTGCCAGCCCTGGTACCGGCGTGATCGCCGGCGGCGCCATTCGCGCGGTTCTTGAGCTGGCCGGCATCAAGGACATCCTGACGAAATCGTTGCGGTCGAACAACCCGCACAACACCGTCAAGGCCGTCTTTGACGCGATCGACCGATTCCGCACGCCGGATGTCGTCGCCGCGCGGCGTGGCGTTTCGCCGGATCGATTCGACTATGTGATGAAGGAAGCGTAACGTGGCCGAAAAGACCATCCGAATTCAACTGGTTCGTGGACTGGCCGGAAAGCGTCGCGAACAAATCCAGGCCGTTCATGCACTCGGGCTCAAGCGCCCGCGACAGATCGTAGAACGCCCGGACACACCGGCGATTCGCGGCCAGGTCAAGAAAGTGTCCCATCTCGTAGCAGTTCTCGAGGAGTCCTGATCGATGTTTAACCTGAGCAATATCGGTCCCCGCCCCGGAGCCCGCAAGACGCGTAAGCGCGTTGGCCGTGGCGCCGCATCTGGCTGGGGAAAGACTGCCGGTAAGGGCACCAAGGGGCAGAAGTCGCGCTCCGGTGGATCGATCCGGCCCGGATTCGAGGGCGGTCAGATGCCGTTGTATCGGCGCCTGCCCAAGCGCGGGTTCAAGAATCCGTTCCGGAAACACTATGCGATTGTGAATCTGGACGCACTCAGTGATGCTGCCGATGGAACCGTGATCGATCGTGAGTGGCTGCAGAGCCATGGCCTCGTACCGAAGAAGATCGAGGACGGCGTCAAGCTTCTCGGACAGGGTGAGGTGTCGGTCTCGCTGACCGTGCGTGTCGAGAAGATCAGTGAATCCGCCCGCCGTAAGGTCGAAGCGGCCGGCGGCACCGTCGAACTCGTCTGACCGGGTCCGGCGGCAGCATGCGCCCGAGTACCGCGCCACAAACTTCTCCCGAGCTGCGTAATCGCATCCTGTTTACTCTCGGGATGCTTGCGGTATATCGTCTCGGTTGTTTTATCCCGACACCTGGCGTCAATGCCGATGCGCTGGCGGACTTCTTCAACAGGACGTCCGGCACATTGTTCGGCATGTTCAATCTGTTCAGTGGCGGCGCACTCAAGCGGTTCAGTATTTTCGCACTCGGGATCATGCCCTACATCAGTGCGTCCATTATTCTGCAGTTGTTGACCTATGCCGTCCCATATCTTGAGGAACTCAAGAAGGAAGGGCAGATTGGGCAGAAAAAGATCACGCAGTATACCCGTTACCTGACGGTTGGACTCAGCTTGATCCAGAGTTTCGCGATTGCGACCGCGCTGGAAAGCACTCAGGGACCTGGCGGCGCACTGGTGGTCGCCCAGCCGGGTATCGGTTTCCGTCTGATGACGGCGCTGACCCTGACGACCGGGACGTCCTTTTTGATGTGGGTTGGCGAGCAGATGACCGAGCGTGGCATCGGAAACGGCATCAGCCTGATTATCTATGCGGGCATCGTTGCGGTACTGCCGGGGACGATCAGTAACACGGTCGAATTCATTCGGACCGGTGAACTGCAACTGTTCACGCTGATTCTGCTGCTGGCCTTCATGCTGGCCGTGACCGCTGCCATTGTCTATATGGAGACCTCGTTTCGCAAGATCCCGATCCAGTATGCGAAGCGTGTGAGCGGCCGGAAGGTCTACGGCGGGCAGAGTACGCACCTGCCGATCAAGATCAACACGGCGGGCGTGATCCCGCCGATTTTCGCCAGTTCGCTGCTGATGTTCCCATTGACGATCACAAATTTTATGGACACGGAGCTGTCCGGGGTCGTGCAGCAGTGGTTTTCGCCGGGCGCAGCAGTCTATAACGTCGTGTATTTCCTGCTGATTCTTGGGTTCGCGTACTTCTATACTGCGGTCACGTTCAATCCGGTTGATGTCGCAGACAACCTCAAGCGATGGGGCGGATATGTACCCGGCATTCGACCCGGCCGTCCGACTGCTGATTATATCGAGCGGATCCTGAACCGCCTGACGCTGATCGGTGGTCTGTATGTGGCGATTGTCTGCGTGCTGCCCGCGATTCTGGTAGCCGAGTTTAACGTGCCCTTCTATTTCGGTGGTACTGGTCTGCTGATTGTCGTGGGTGTGGCCATGGATACCATGCAGCAGGTCGAGACCCATCTGATCAGCCAGCGCTATGAAGGTCTGACGACAGGCGGCCGCATACGCGGCCGGCGGCGCTGAGGAGTCAGCGATCATGAGTGCACAGAAGACGATTATCGTGCTGATGGGCGCTCCCGGTGCCGGCAAGGGCACCCAGGGAAAACGCCTGGCCGCGGATCTCGGTATCCCTACGATTTCGATGGGCGATATTCTTCGCGCCAAAAAGGAAGAAGACAGCGATCTGGGACGGGAGCTCCGCGCGATCATGGCGGAAGGGCGGTATGTCCCGGATGACATCGTCATTCAGATGATTCGCGAGCGGATCAGTCAGCCGGACTGCAGCAAGGGCTTCATTCTTGATGGATTTCCGCGAACGACGGCCCAGGCGGAGGCGTTGGATCGCATGCTGGAAGAACTGGGCCTGCAACTCACCGCCGTTCTCATGCTCGATGTTGATGAGGACGAAGTGGTTGAGCGTCTCAGTGGGCGGCGGATCGCGCCCAGCAGCGGGCGGGAATATCACATCCGCTTTAAGCCACCGAAAACCCCCGGCGTCGACGATGAGACCGGCGAACCGTTGATTCAACGCGAGGATGATCGCGAAGACACGATCCGCAAGCGACTTGAGGTCTATCGCCAGCAGACGACGCCAGTCGTTGACTATTACCGCGCGCGGGGTGTGCTCGAAGAAATTGATGGTTCAGGCGATTTTGATGAAATTTACGGCCGAATACAGGAGGCGCTGGCTCGAGCACAGCAGCACTGAAGGCCAAAGCTGACGACTGGCTTGGACTGGCGGAATACGGCGTGTTCGTCTATGATGTAAGGCTACACCCCCGGCGTTCCGACGCACGGATCCGCTGAACAAGCTGGAAATAGAATCAGGACTTCGCCCAGGTACGATTCGCCGGGCGATCGAACTCAGGAGATGGTACGACGATGAAAGTTCGTCCCTCTGTTAAAAAGATGTGCGATAAGTGCCGGGTCATCCGGCGCAAGGGTAAAGTGCGTGTGATTTGCGAGAATCCTCGCCACAAACAGGTACAGGGGTAAGTCATGGCTCGTGTTGCCGGCGTCGACCTTCCGAACCGCAAACGCATCGAAATCGCCCTGACGGCGATTTATGGTATTGGCCGGGTGCGTGCGCAGGAAATCCTGGACAAAGCAGGCATTGATGGCTCCGTGCGGACCCATGAGCTGTCGCCTGACGAGATTGCCAGGCTGAACTCCGTGATCGATGGTTACAAGGTCGAGGGAGATCTTCGCAAAGAGGTCTCTCTTAATATCAAGCGGTTGATGGATATTGGGTGTTACCGTGGACTTCGACACCGTGCGGGTCTCCCGGTTCGCGGCCAGCGTACACACGCGAATGCACGCACGCGTAAAGGGCCGCGCAAGACGGTGGCTGGCAAGAAGAAAGCCCCAAGGTAATTGACAGGACAGGTGCAGAGGCAGACAGATGGCAGTACGTAAAGGAAAGAGTGGCGGCAAGAAAAAGACCCGCAAGGTCGTGCCCCACGCGGTTGCACACATTCACGCAACCTTCAATAACACCATTATTACCCTCAGCGATCCAGACGGGGGCGCTGTGTTCTGGTCGTCTCCCGGACGCGTTGGCTTTAAAGGCACGCGAAAGAGTACGCCATTTGCCGCCCAGGTGGCTGCCGAGGAAGTCGCGCGCCAGGCTCGGGATCTTGGGGTGGAATCAATCGAAGTGAATCTGAAGGGCGCGGGCATGGGCCGCGAGATGGCCCTCCGGGCATTGAGTGCAGCAGGACTCAAGGTGACCCGGATCCGCGATGTGACACCGGTGCCGCACAATGGTTGTCGGCCACCGAAACGTCGCCGCGTTTAATCAATCTGCTAGCGAAGAAGAGAGCAATCAACGATGGCACGTTATACGGGTCCTGTTTGTCGGCTGTGCCGGCGTGAGGGAACGAAGCTGTATCTGAAGGGTGAGCGTTGCTACACCGCGAAATGCAGTTTCGATCGGCGAGGTTATGCGCCGGGCGTCCATGGACGCGCGCGTCAACGCTTCAGTGAGTATCGCCTTCAGTTGCGCGAGAAGCAGAAGGTCAAACGGATTTATGGTCTGCTGGAGCGGCCGTTCCGCAATAACTTCAAGCATGCGGACCGGATGCGTGGGGTCACGGGCGAAAATCTGTTGCAGTTGCTCGAACGCCGGCTTGACAACGTTGTGTACCGGACGGGTTGGGCGCGAAGCCGGCGTGAGGCACGTCAGCTTGTTCGGCACGGGCACGTCGTTGTCAACGGTCGTCGTACGAACATACCGAGTTTTTCGGTGCGTGTCGGCGACGTGATCGAGCTGCGTGAAAAGAGCCGCAAGCTCGCTAGCGTACAGGAGGCCACGGAGTTCCAGGAGTCTCTGGGACTGACGGCCCCCTGGCTCGATATTGACAATAAGCAGCGACGCGCCGAGGTGCGCCGACTGCCCGAACGCGAAGACATCACGATGCCGATCGATGAGTATCTGATCGTCGAGCTGTATTCGAAGTAACAAGTCCGGATTCAGGTTCTGGTGTGAACATACCTGCAACCTGCTGAGCCCCAAGGGGAAAACATGACAGTCTCACTTGAAATGATCAAGCCGCAGGAAGTCGTTGCCGA
>RFIY01000042.1 GCA_003695505.1 Candidatus Dadabacteria bacterium
ATCGATCGGCACCGTGCGCCAGATCCCGGCGTCGACGACTTCGGTCACCGTACGCGGCGGACGGCCAAAGTGCTGCTCGAAGACGCGCAGGTCACGCTCCCAGCGCTGGCGCGCGCGGTGATAGGCCGCCAGTTGCGTGCGCTCTTCTTGTAATTCCGGTGGCAGCTCACGCAAGGTGTCGATGACCTGCTCGAGTTCGGCGGGGGCGTCCCCCGATTCCCGAAGCACGAGGAACTCGGCCAGGTTCGCCAGGTAATCGGGACTGCCCGGCAAGGCCGATGCCAGCAGCCACCAGCGCCCCGTCTTGTCGAGATCGCCGTAGGCCTCGTAATACATCGAACCGATATAGAAGTAGAGTTCCCAGTTGCCGGACTGGCCGGTCAGTGCCCGTAAGAAGGTGCGGTGCGTTTCGTAAACGGTGCCGCCGAGTGGCAACAGGACGGCACCGGAAAACAGATAGGTCTGCCGCATCATCGGATCCAGCGTCGCGATTGCCTCGACCTGTCGCGCCAACTTGTGATAGGCATCCTCGTCGAGCCGGTCGGCCGCATACCAGGCGCCAAACTGTTCGATCGTGTGCATCCACAGCAGCGCGGCCACGGCGCCGGGTGCGCCAAGGTGCAGGCCCGGGACGCGGGTCGGATCGACAAAGACCGCTTCGGCTTCCAGATCGGCCTTGCGGACGGTCTCGGACAGTGCGGCGCGAGACGCCACCGCGGCGCCCGCGCCGATCGACGCGACGACCGCGCCCACCAGCAGCATCTTTAGCCGAGTTCGAGCCATTCAAACGCAACGACGTAAAAGACCAGTGCGATGGCCGTGTACCCGAGAAAGTAGCCGCCGCCCGCAGCCAGCGCCCGCGCCGTCGTTTCGACGCCGTAGATCTGCCATCCCTCGAAGTCATAGACGGTAAACTGCGGCGCCAGCCAGGACATCACCTGACCGAGCTGCTCGTAAATCGGGTTTTCGCTGAGCTGCCCCCAGGTGGTGATGTCGGCGCCGGACACCGCCATCAGGTAGTACGTGGCCGTGACGGCCATGGCCACGAGTGGCGTCGAAAAGACGAATGCGGCAAAGCAAGAAAACGCGACCAGCGTCCCGCACTTCAGGGTCACGAACAGGGCGGGCTGCCACCAGTCGGCCAGAAAATCGCGCGGGAATTCTCCGAAGGCGTTCATCATTGCGGCAACGACCAGCCCTTCGCCGCAGACCATCAGCGCCATCAGCGCATAGTAGCCGAAAAATTTTCCGAGGGCGTATTGCGACCGGCTGATCGGCTTCGAGACGAGCAGGTGCAGGACGCGCTCATCTCGCTCGCGCGCCAGCATCGTGATCACAAAGAACAGATTGACCGCGACTCCGGTCAACAGCACCGTGCCCCAGCCGATGCGGCCGATCAGGTGGTCGGCACGCCCGTAAGGAACCGATGCGATGACGGAACCGATCAGCACGACGGCGACACAGGTCAGCGCGGCCGCGACAAAGAAATTCGCCCGAACCCCCTCTTTGAAGGTATAGCGCGCGACCGTCCAGATCTTGCTGATGGTGTTGCTCACTGCACCCCCTCCTGTGCCGAACCGGCCAGTTCAAGGAACAGGCTTTCGAGATCCGCACGCTGATGGCGCAGCTCCACGACATCGCACGCGCCGTCGGCGGCGGCCCTGTGCAATTGTTGCACGGCTGCCGAGGTGATGTTTTCGGCACTCCACAGTTGCGCGCCGACTTTTGCCCAGGCGACGCCCGAAATGTCGGGCGGCGACGCGGTGCGGACGACGACCTGCCACGACGCACCCTGTCCGGCCATAAGGTCGTACAATGGCCCGGAATAGGCGACCTGCCCGCGGTTCAACATGATGATGTTGTCGGCGAGCCGTTCGACATCCTCGAGGATATGGCTGCAAAAAATGATCGTCTGGCCGGATTCCTTGTGGCGACGCAGCAGACGCTTGACGTCGGCCCGGCCGACCGGATCGAGGCCGCTCATTGGCTCATCGAGGATGATCAGTTCGTGGTCCCCCATCAATGCCTGCGCGATGCCGAGGCGCTGCGCCATACCTTTGGAATACGAGCGCACGCGCCGGCCGGCCGCATGTGCAATGCCCAGTTCAGCAAGCAGTTCATCCGCCCGTTGCCTGGCCAGGGCGGGATCGAGGTCGATCAGCCCGCCGATGTAATGCAGGATTTCCCGGCCGTTGAGGTACTGCGGAAAACTGGGATGCTCCGGCAGATAGCCGATCTTGCGGCGCGCTTCGTCTGAACCGGCGGCGGCTCCGAATACGGACACCGTTCCGGCGGTCGGATAGAGAAAGCCGAGGACGAGCTTGAGGAATGTACTCTTGCCGGCTCCGTTGGGTCCGACAAGCCCGGTCACGGTACCCCGCTGTATGTTGATATCGACGCCCCGGAGCGCGTGAACCCGGCCGGAGCGTCGCCCGAAGGTTCTGGTCAGTCCGACGGCGCTGATGGCGATCTGATCGTCAGGCATCCTGCTTCCCCGGCAACGGCCGCGCGCCCACAAATCCTGGCGGCGGTTCGGTCTGTTGCACTGTACCGCGGTCGGCAGCGGGCAACCCCTCGGTGCGGGAACGTCGACGCACCCGGGAACACAACGGATTCATATATACCTGCCAATGACGACGCATTGTTCAGCGTTGCTCACGGATGCGTGGCCGCACCGCAAATCCAATCCAGATAAACAACATGATGTACAGCCAGTCCGCACTTGCGGCTCCGCCGGCACTGCACCCCCCGCCACCACCGTCGCTGACGACGATCGTCCAGGCCTGGCTGGTGTCGCTGGCGCAGTTTTCGGCGATCAGCACCACATCATACACGCCCGCTTCGGGTGGGATCCACTCGATGCGGCCAGTCTGGGGATCGACCGTCATGTCGCGTGGCGCGGAGGCCAGTCGGAAGCGCAGGTCGTCGCTCTGCCCACTGAGCAGCTTCGGTTCGTACACATAGGGGCGGCCGGTACGCGCCCGCAGCTCATCTCCCGACGGGATGGTCAGAAATTGCGGTTCTGGCGGCAGCGCATCGGGGTCCACGATGACGCGGACGTCGGCCTGCGTGCTGAGCAGCGTGCGCACGCCGATGGTCGTCTGGCAGTTCGACGCATCCCACGCGCAACTGCTGGGCGTGGCCGAGGGGCGGAAGTTGTCGAACAACTGCCAGAGGTCGTCGGCATTTCCGCGCAGGGCATCCTGACTCTTTTCGAGCTCGAACAGACCGTCGGCCTGTTCGATGCTGACCCAGTAATGCGAGTCGGCGCAACTGTCCAGATCCTGCTCATCCGGGATACAGGCCGCCGGATTGCGCCGCAGCGCTGTGGCCACTTCGGCCATCCGGTCGTCGATGTGCCAGATCTCGACCCCGTTGGCACCCAGGCTGAGCCATGGGTCGTTGCCGCGATATGCAATCAGGTAGTATTCGAGGCCGGCGTCGTCGAGGTCGACGCGCAGGACTTCGGTACCCGTGGACAACGGCGACAGGCTTTCACGGCACAGGTTGTCCGCGACGGGCGCGGGCTTGCACCAGCCGAGCACTTCGCAGGACCACGGGTCGTATGGCGCCGGTTTCGCATCGGGCCCGAACGCACTCGAGACGGCGCCGTTCCAGGTGTACAGTCCCCACGCCATCAGACTGAAGCGGCCCACACCGTAACCGGTCACGCCATACAGGTCGGGTAATCCCAGCGTGTGCCCGAACTCGTGAACGAAGATGCCAATGCCTGCTGGATATTCGCGCGCCTCGCCGCTACCGCAGAGCGCCTCTGGACAGTAGAATCGCTCCGGGCCGACCACATACAGCACATCGACCGCCGTTGTGACGCCATTGATCTGAAGATCGAAGCTGCCCTGCGCCTGATGACTCCAGAGCATGTCGCAGGCTTCGTCGGCGCTGACGGCAATCTGCATTTCGGCGGACCGCCCGCTGTGCACGACGATGACGCCGTCGATGACACCGTCTCCATCGTTGTCATAGTCATCGAGGTTTTCACCCTGGTTGATGGCGTATTGCAGCGCTTCCTGAACCAGTGTCGATGCGCCGCCGTTCTGCAGCGCGGCAAGGCCACCGTTGAAATTGCCATCGACGCCGAGCCCGTAGCACTTGTTGCCGCCCATATTGGCCAGGAATTTCTCACTGAACGCCGAGGTCGTCCAGTCGAGCACCTTGCCGGTGATGCTCAGCGCCCCGAAGCTCTGGTCGGCGTAGTAGGCGCGTACCGAAGGGTAGGGATAGGGTCCCTGGTCGTCATCTTCGCCGAAGAACAGGTCGTTCCAGTAGTTCCTGTCGCTGGACGGTGCCTGAGCGGCGACATCACTGAAGGCGATGGGTACGACCAGGATCTTCGCGGTTCCCTCGGACGGCGCGATCGCGGTCGGCAGCCAGTCGGGCGGGGTATGAGACTGCACGCCCAGTCCGGCACGTTGCAGCGCCCAGACCTGTTGCCCGGTTGGTTGACGATCCAGCCCGATTCCCGGTGGCATCGCCAGCGCCGGCGCCGCCCACAGCAGCGCAGCCATCACCGCGGCAGCAACTCTGCGGATCAGATCAGGCCTCCTGTTGCAACGTACCGGCGGCGCGGCCGTGCCGCTGACGCCAGAGATGGTAGTCGATTGCATCGCGCAGGGCTTCGTAACTGGCATCGATGACGTTCGTACCAACACCGACGGTGCCCCAGTATGCGTGGCCATCGGTGCTCTCGATCAGCACCCGAACGCCGACCTCGGTCCCAACACCGGCGGCCAGCACGCGCACTTTGTAGTCGACGAGCCGCAACTGGTCGATTTCGGGGAAAAACCGGCGCAACGCCTTGCGGAGTGCCTGATCGAGCGCGTTGACCGGGCCGTTGCCGCTGGCGGCGGTATGCTCGCGTACGCCATCGACTTCGACGAGGACGGTTGCTTCGGTTTCTGGCTCATCGACGCCGCGCCGTTCGTCGATGCAACGCCAGCCACGCATCGTGTAGGGCGACGTAAGCCCCTCGAAGCGTCGACGAAACAGCAATTCGAAACTGGCCTCGGCGCCTTCGTAGAGGTAGCCCTGCCCTTCGTGTTCCTTCAGTTCTTCGAGCAGTTCGCCGACCCTGCCGTCATCGGGGTCAACATCGATCCCGTACTCGCGCAGCTTTTCGAGCATCGTGGCCCGCCCGGCGAGATCCGACACCAGAATGCGGCGATCGTTGCCCACGGCTTCGGGCGGAACGTGCTCGTAGGTTTCGGGGTTGCGGCGCACGCCGCTGACGTGCATGCCGCCCTTATGCGCGAACGCGCTG
>RFIY01000303.1 GCA_003695505.1 Candidatus Dadabacteria bacterium
CGCGTCGTGATGGTATCCTGCGATCCTGCGACCGCGATGCGGGATCTCGTAATCTTGCGCGACGCCGGTTTTGCGCTGCAGCGCGTGCAGCCGGTGGACATGTTCCCCGGAACAGCGCACGTCGAGGTCGTCTATTTGCTGGAACGTGAATCGTGACTCGCATACGGCTGGTGCGAGCCGGCGACGACCCGTCAAGGCGATGATCTCGGCAGGTTTGCGCCGGGGTATTCGGGTGCGGCGGACCGGAATTTTCCGTCACGGAATGAGCCGTGCTCGTCGAGCCAGTCCAGTAGCTCGAGCGTCGTCAGGATCCACGTCTCTTTGCTGTTCTGTTCGGGCGGAATCAGTTCACTTCTGAACGGCACATCGCTGCGCTCCCAGAGGCGCCGAAAGTGGGCCGCGACAAGGCTGCCGCGCTGATCGGTGGCCGACAGCAGGATGGCCAGCGGTCGATCTTTTGGCGCTGGCGCATCAGGCAGCTTGTCGGTGAACGGTACCGGTCCAAGGGCAAGGGCGCCGGCATAGAAGTCCGGAAAGACCGCCGGCAACAGCATCGCGTACCAGCCACCTTCGCGGAGTCCGGCGGCGAAGACTCGGCCCAGGTTCAGATCGGCTGCCTCCTGAAACGGTGCGAGCGCGGCGACGAGGTACTGCTGGGTCAGTTTGAAACCCATCTGGGGTGGCCACAGCCAGCCGCCGTTCGCATCATCCCTGATCGGAGCCGACACGGAAACTGCCGCAAATCCGGCCTGAACGCTGATCAGGGCAAAATCGCGTACATCCTCGCGTGCACCGCCATCACCGTGCAGCCAGACGACGACCGGCCAGCCGCCTCGTGGAACATCTCCAGGTGGCACGAAGATCTCCGCGACACCAACTTTCGCATAGCGTGCCCGCGCGTTCTTCTGTATCTCGGCGGTAGATTGCCCTGATGCCTGCGCAGCTTCGGATGCGTCCTGGCCCGGGCGATTGCAGCCGCCGCTCTGCAGCAGAAAGAAAGCCGCAAGCACGCTGAGCCAGCGTATGTGACGATGCACGGTTGCGTATTGTTTCATGAGATGTCCTGTTCAATCGCGCGGATGGCATCCAGCCAGGCGTCCGGCAGTGGTGCGCGTTGTTGGTCTGCGTACGAGAAAGGGACGATCAGTCCGTCGCCGACGGCGGCGGCACGGCCGCCATGGTGCCGGCTGAAGACGGCGTAGTGCATCTGCAACTGGCCGCGCTCAAAATCGACAGCGGCGACCCGCGCGCCGACAGTCACGACGTCTGGATATTGCAGCGGTATTCTGAAACGGCAGGCCGTTTCGCCCAGGATCGGCCCGATCTTCAGCCGGGCCATCAACGCTTCCATCGACATCGCGTCGAAGTACGCGATGCGGGCCGATTCGAAGTAGCGAAAATAGACCGTGTTGTTGACGTGGCCAAAGGCATCCATTTGCCCCCACATGACGGGGAGCTCAATCGACACCGGATAGGCGGAAAGGTCGGTTGGAATTGCAGAGGACACGGTGCGGATTTTACTCTTTCAAGGTTTGTTTTGTCGGGTGATGCCCATCGTTTCCGCGCCAACGCGCACGAACCATCGCAGCGGTCGGGCGTTCAGCATCGCCGCGAAGGCGGGTGACTGTACGGTCGTGTAGCGCGCCGCAGCCAGCACGGGGCCTTCTTCCGGTGTTGTACCAGCGACGGCAACGCCGGCCGCGTTTTTCAGCAGAGGCGCCCAGAGCATCCAGGCCTGCTGACGCGAAGGGGTGTCGCCGGATGCGTCGGCACCGAGATCCCGCAACAATTCGGCGACCGCCGCCGTCATAAACGCCTGGAACTGTGAGAGATGCTCCGGATCCGCACCGCCGGTCCATTTGACGACGCAAAGGCGAATGAACGCGCGCCGGTCCGCATCCGTTGCGAAGACCCAGTCCTTGAGCGTGCGTGAACGCGGCACGAGATTCATGGAACGTTCGGGTGGAACTTTGTCGGCCGGAACGCGTGGCAATTCCGGTTGATCATCGTCACCGTATAGCGGTTCGTCGTCCTGGGCGGCGAACAGAACAATGTCTTCCACTTCGGCCCGACTGCTCGACTGGATGTGGTGAATCAGTCCGAGCAGTCCGAGCAGGATCAGCGAGATTGCCAGAAACAGGTTGTATCGTCGCACCTTCGGCAGGCGCACCAGATCGGCTGTAACCGGTATGTACGTCAGCAGAAGCGCAGGCCCTGCCTCTTGTGAGAACAGGCGATCTGCCAGTGGGAACTTGTCCGCGTCGATCATTCTGACGCGTGCGTATATCGGCCCGGGTTCGGGCGACTCTCGCCCATCAGCGAGGATCAGCCAGGCGCGGTTGCCGGTGTTGGTGATGACGATGCGATGCTCGGCGGTCGGGGGCGGCGCGGCCGGCGGCTGCGCGCTCAGTACAGCAAGCAGAATGTCCGTAACGACCTGCGGTTCGATGCGGGGGAGCTGAAGCTGTGGCATGGCCTGCTGCAACGGCGACAAGCGGACAACGCGCGCCACCCGTGTGGCGCCTGGTGCGGTGACCGGTGTACCCAGCACTAACAGGCGTAGTCCGGCCAGTTTGGGGAGCGACGGTGTCAGATAGCCCGCCGGCTTGTCTGTTGTCCGATCTGTGACAGGGAGCCCCTGCTGAGGCAGGTCGGTGTCGACAAGAATACGACACCCGGGCAGCCGGTCTCGCGACCCGACGAAGGCAATCGTGTTGACGGCGTTCAACGGGTCTGTAAGTGTGCAAAGCGTCCAGGGTTCGACAGGATCGCCCGTCTCGACCATCTGCAGATCGCCGGGGGCGCTGCCCGGAAGCCGGACAAATCGTCCGTCGAGCGCGGTCGCCTGGGGCATCAGCGCTTCCGGCGTCAGATCCTGAGCCACGCGGACGACGCGCGGTCCGACCGGCATACGCAAAGCCCACGCCAGCCAGACAACGCCGCACGCGGCGGACAGGAAATAGACCGTGACCCGCAGGCCATACCACCACGATTCGGGAATGCCGAAGCTTTTTCGTGCGCTCAGTGGCATCGCAGGCGTGACTTTACTCGAAGGTCAGCACGGATTCAGCGTCGCCGGCCACTTCGGCAGGCGTGAACCGATAGCGAAAACGCTGGCCACGCAGCCAGTCGGGCAGCCAGTCACCATAGTGTCGATCCGGTTGAATTTCGTCGTAGCCATTTGCGCCACGCGCATCGCGGCCATCGCCGTTCTCGCCGCCAGGTACGCTGTTGTAGGCGATGGGTCCATCGGGGCGCATTTCCACGATGAAGCGCTTGGATGGCCCCGAGCGGGCAATCAATGGCTCATCGGTGCTGTACGTCTGATTGTATGAAACATGTGCCGGGCTGACGGTAAAGCGTCCCCCGTGATGCGGAAATGGCGGGTGCTGGCCCAGATCGTAATTGTCAGACACATCGGCCAGGCTCAGAAAATGCTGTAGCGCGACGGTGTGGATCCGTCCCCACAGCCAGTCATTCTGATCGCTGGAATCGAACGCCTGCTCCAGGTCGGAAAGCGCCATGCGGAACGCGGCCCCGATGATGTCCGCCGGTGTCTCACTGACGGCCGTGGTCGCGCGGTTGTCCCAAAGCGTGCTATGCCCGTTGTTTCCGGCCGTGTGAATCGTCCGGCCGCTGCTGGACGCGCCGCGGTCACGCAACAGATGTACCACGGCTCTTGTCGTCCAGCTTCCGGTTGGCATCGACTCACCGACCTCCGCGAACTCGTCGGCAAATATGGCGGGAACGAGGCGATTCATCCAGGCGTAAAAAAGACTCGCGGCAATCGCTGCGTCAGGTTTCAGCTCCGTGGCGGTCGTCGCCGGCGGGACATCGTTACGGACGTCGGATGGATCCACGCCCGCAACCATCTGAAATGCATCCGGCCCCGTCATCCAGCCGCGCAGACGTTCCAGCGCTTCCGATTCGGCCGTGTTCGCCGCCGTCACCGCGGCCAGCAGGTACGGCAGGATATACTCGGCTTCCTTGCTGTAGTAGTCGGTCTGGTAACGCCCGAGGTCGGCGAGGCTCAACGCCGCCGTCTGCCGGTCGCCGGTGCGATTCGACAGCAGGTCCTGGATCCGTTCGAGCCGAAATCCCTGCGCGCGATCCCAGTACAGGTAGCCACCCGGGTCGTTGAACGGATCGTTGTCCAGCAATTCACCGCGCAGGTCGGTGTTGGCTGTCGCCAGCCAGCCGCGCGCCGGGTTGTCTGCGTGTGGCAGCTCACTTGCGGCAAACCAGTCTGTGGCCTCCGCGCCACCGGTCCAGTCCGCTTCGCCCGTGCCGGTCACCGGGGCGCTGTAATCGTAGCCCGAGGGTCGCTTTGGCACCAGCGCGAACGGGTAGTATGCGGTCTGTCCACTGGTGTCGGCGATCACCCAGTTCTGGGCGCCGACCGAAAAGTAGTCGATCGCCGCTTTGGCGTCCTCGACATTACGGGCCAGCAACAGGTCGCGGATAAAGACGGGGTCGAGGGTGACTTCGTGTCCGGTCCAGCGGAAGCTGCGGCGGCTGCTGAGCAGTCCGTCGACATCGTCTTCGGGATCGGGGTCGGGAATCATTGGCCCATGATGGGGCACGATGTCAACCGGCACCGTCCGGGTCGAGGTCTTCAGGTCGAACGTCAGTTCAACGCGGATCGTATCGACATCGCTGCCGTTGTGACGGACGCGCGGGCGTCCGTCAGCGGTCTGGCCGACGATCCATTCGTCGTAGACGTCGAGTACATCGTATCCTGCAACGGTACCGCCCCAGGCGATGAAGCTGGTGTACCCAAGAATGATGCCGGGGATCCCCGGAAAGGAAACACCCTGCGCCGACGGCAGGTCGCCGCCATTCAGATTGGGATCAAGGTGAATGACGTGCCAGATGGATGGATTGAACAGCGCCAGATGTGGGTCATTGGCGAGCAGGGCGTTGCCGGAGGCACTGGCCTGGGGCGTCACAATCCAGTTGTTGCTGCCGATGTCGAGTCCATCACGGCGGGCAAACGGAAGCAATGCGCGTCGCGGTCCGGCTGCATCGTGCAGCGCTTCAAGCAGCGCCGCCGATGGACGGGGGCGATGAAGGCGGCTTTTTTGCGCGGTTTCGCGGCGCGCGACGATGGCCGCATCAGGTACGAGTGTCGTCGCTGTCGAAGGCGGTGCGAAACGAAACATGTCGTCGAATGCGGCATCGCCGAGTTTCTGCCGCCAGTAGGCCCGGTCGATTTCGGCGTCCGGGTCGGCCGACAGGCTCCAGGCCTGCAGGCGCGCCAGGGCCAGCGTGTCCTGCGGCGTCCAGTCGGGAATCTCATCGGCCTTGACATTGATCAGTGGATGCTTGTACTCGAGCGGCAGGTCTGCCCCGTTTCGTTCGTTGCGAACATCGTCCAGCCAGGCGTTGATGCCTGCGGCGTAGGCTTCGAGCAGCGACCAGACTTCGGGTGCTTCGTTGCGTGTACGTTCGGCCAGCGCGTCCTCGAGCTTGCGGCCGTCTCGCGTCAGGAAATAGATGCGCTGCGCCATATCGGTTTCGAACGCGAGCTCTCCAACGTATGCGCCCACCGTTCCGGTGGCCAAGTGTCGCATCATGTCCATTTCGAAGAAGCGGTCTCGGGCCACCATATACCCCTGACCCCAGATCGCGGCGTTCAGACCATCGCCGTAAACATGGCGGATGCCGAGATGATCCGTGACGACGCGAACGGCGCCGGGGGGCTTATGACCGGTGATCGTTTCGTCGATCGGTAGTTTGCGGACTGCGGACGGGCCGCCGCCCGTCTGGCAGGACAGCAGTGTGAGCAGCAACGGGAGCAGTGTGCGTCGGCGTTTCATGTCGCCTCCAGACGAGGTTCCGGGTTGCCGTTTATCATGCCACGCCGGGCCAGACAGGTGTCGTCAGCCGTCGGCGATCTGTCCGCGCAACGCTTCCAGGCGCTCCAGGAGTTCGTCCGGTCCCGATACGGTAATCGCGACCTGCACGCGATCATCGTCGAGTGGGCGCAAATCGATTCCCGGCGCACTCGAAGCCGCTGCCCGTACCCGATCGATCCAGTCGGGGTCGAGCGCCGGTTGCGCGAGCCGCTGCGCGAGACGTCGAGCCTCGGCTTTGCTGCACGGCTGCTTGGCAAGGTGCTCGGCCAGCTCGATCTGAATCGACCTGGGCGCTTCGAGCACGACTTCGATCAGCGCGAGCGGCAGGCGGCCAGCGCGGAACAGGGCGATGATCCGGTCAGGCAGGTCGAACACGCGAAGATACCGATGCATGGTCGTCAGGCCGATCCCGAACTTGCGCGCCATTTCGCGGATCGACCGAAAATGACCCGCGTCGTAGATTGCCCGGAAAAACGCCGCACGTTCATATGGCGACCAGTCCTCACGCAGCTCATTTTCTTGCATGATTGCGGCGAGGGCTGCGGTGTCATCGAGCGATTCGACCCTGGCGGGTACATGCGCCCAGCGCTCTGGATCGCGGTCGCGCAGCAGCCCGATCGCACGATACCGCCGTTCTCCGCAAACGAGCTGATACTGACCGTAACGCTCGGGATCGGGATGCGGGCGAACCAGAACGGGATGAATCAGGCCACGTTGTTCGATGCTTGCCGCAAGACCCGCCAGCGCGTCCGGTCCGAGGTCCGTCCGGATATTGAACGGGTTGGGCTCGATCGACTCCCAGGGAACAAGGACGATTCGTGGTGCGCTTTCCATAGTGGAGCACTATAGCACGACGGACGAGGCCGGACATGTGATGACGATCACGGTATTTCTTGCGCGTCATGGTAGGAATGTAGATGAACGAATCCGCGCCGTTTCTGGCGCGATAGTGCAGGACAGCGACAGCGTGGACGATTCGGTACGAGACGGAGCAAAGGCGTTTTTCGGCGCGCTGGA
>RFIY01000304.1 GCA_003695505.1 Candidatus Dadabacteria bacterium
GCGGAACGTCCCCGCACGCCATCCGGTGCCAGCTTTCAATTCTTCAGTTCTGCCCCGCCCCGCCAACGCATCCCATATCAGGGCTGGCACCCGACCGGCCACCCTTTAGACTGCACCACGACGCCGACCGGAGCGCCGCGATCACGCGATTATCAGCCCGAAATGCGTAAGTCGGTCAGCTCGTCGGGATGATCAGCATCTGGCAGGCGGCCTTTGGTGTCGCACCATCACCAGCCGGGAGCCAGGAACCGAATCATGCCGGTATACGAAAGGCAGGTGCGGCGCACGTTGCCGTATCTGCCGTATGGCAGGCTCATGCCGCGCATCAGTGCATCTGGACGGGCGATTGACCCCGGCAGGCAGAATTTAAGAATTGAAAGCTGGCACCAGGGTTGGCGTCGGCGTCATTCCTGGAGGATGTTGCGGGCGCCTTTCGCGAAGGTCTCGGCTGCCTCGTCGTTGTCGCCGAGATCCGGCATACGAAAGGGGACCTCGATGCCCCGTTGGCAGGCCGGTTTTGCGGCCATCTGCCCAAGCCAGCGTTGCAGATGTTCGAGGCCGTCGATCGAGACGCCGGACCACTTGTGCGTCCGCACCCACGGCCAGGTGGCGATGTCGGCGATCGAATAGTCGCCGGCGATATACTCGTGCGTCGCAAGCTGCCGATCGAGGACTTCGAACAGGCGACGCGACTCGTTCTGATAGCGCTGGATCGCGGCTGGCAGTTTCTCCGGAAAATAGCGAAAGAACACATTGGCCTGCCCCATCATCGGGCCGACCCCGGCCATCTGAAACATCAGCCACTGGATCACCCGCGACCGACCCTTGACGTCGGTCGGCAACAGCTTGCCGGTCTTTTCGGCCAGATAAATCAGGATCGCGCCCGACTCAAACACGGCGAAATCATCGTTGTCGTGGTCGACGATCGCCGGAATGCGCCCGTTGGGATTGATCTCCAGAAACCAGTCCTCTTTCTGCTCGTTGCCAAGCAGGTTGATCGCGCGAACCTTGTATTCGAGACCGACTTCTTCGAGCATAATCGAGGCCTTGTGCCCGTTCGGTGTCGGCGCGGTATAGAGCGTAATCATTCGTTGGTTTCCTTCCACCAGCGGATAAAGTCATCTGTCATCTGTTCATTGGTTTGTCGCGGCATGTAGCCAAGTCTGTCACGAGCCTTGCCGATGTCGAGCGTAAACGTCCGCGCCATGATCGCCGCGCCCAGCCGACTGACCGGCGGTTCCTTGCCGAACAGCCGCGTCGCCCCCTCGACGACCGCACCTGCCATTCGCGCGACAGCATAGGGCGTGCGCCCCGGGATCGATCCCAGGTCGAGCCGCTGCATCACACTGTCGAGGAACGGCCACAACTGGACCGGGGCGCCATTGGTAATATTGAATGCTTCGCCACCAACCCTGCCCGCTGTCGCCGCCAGCGCCAGATCGATCGCCTGGACGACGTTGCCAACGGCCGTGAAATCGACCCGGTTCTGGCCATCGCCGATCCGGCGAAACCGTCCCGCCGCGTGCATCCGTGCGAATCGGCCGAGGATATTCGTCTCGCCATACCCGGACGTGAATCGCGGGCGCAGCGACAACGTGGTCAGACCGTCGCTGTTTGCCGCGAGGACCTCCTGTTCGGCGATCAGCTTGCTACGCGAATAGTTGTCGGCGAGGCGCTTCGGGATCTGATCCTCGCGAACCTGCTCCTGATCGCGGAAGTTGAACCCGACCGACGGCGTGCCGATGTTGATGAATCGCTGCACGCCGGCACGCTGCGCTGCGCGCAGCATATTGCGGGTCGTCGAGATGTTGACCGCAAATGTCTTCATCGGCGCACTGAGACCGGACCGTCCGGCGCAGTGGACGATCGCGTCGATCCCCCGGCAGGCCTTCTCGCAAAATTCGGCATCCTCGAGGTCGCCGACAACGACCTGCGCACCCTTCTGCGCAAATCGTGCAATGGCCTGTTCGCGTCGCGCGGTGACACGCAACGACGCGACCGGCGCCTGTAGCTGGTCGTCGAGCGCGGCACCGGCGAATGCACCGCCAAGAAAGCCGCCCGCACCCGTGACAAGTACCCGCATGCCGCTCATTCAACGATCTCGATCGATCCGGTTTCGCCATCGACGGCGACCGTCGTGCCCTCGGGAATCGCGCTGCGCAGCTCCGCCGTATCGTATTCAACGATCGGCACGGTTTCGTCGTACCAGACCTCGGACAGCACGACGCCGGAGACCAGCAGCGAATCGGCGTGATCGACGATGATCGCGGCCGGACCGTTGTGCATCCGTACCAGGTCGAGCAGCACGAGTCCGGTATGCGTCGAGCCAATACAGGTTGGAAGTGCGATGACGTGCCCGCGAATGTTGCGCCGGTACCACGGGTGGTGACGGTCGCGGACCTCGGCGCGCCGCCACGGCAGGAGATTGGGAATCTTCGTGAACGCAGCGGTGAAATTGACCGGAACGTCCGTTCCCAGGAACGGACCGCTCCCGCGCCCACGCAGAATTGGCCGGCCCTGCCAAGCGTGTTGCGCGCTCACGCGACCCCTGCCTGCTCGAGCAGGTCTTCGAGCGTGCCGTAGTCGGCCCCCTGCAGGTAGTAGTGCAGTTTGCCGGAACAGGTCAGCACATGTTTCTGACGCGGCGACAACCGCACCGTGAGACCGGCCAGCGGGCAGTGCTGATGAAATTCCACGCCAGCCTTCAACAGTTCATCGAACAGGGGCATTTGCTGCAGCTTCTCGAAGTCACCCGGCATCACATGAAACAGTGTCCGCTTGCGTACCCGCTTGCCGACGAAATGCCGTCCGACCTGCTCGACCTCGGCCAGCGTCATCTGCGGGCAGCCAAACACGACCAGTCCGGCACGATCCTGCACCGGCCGTTCCGCGCGCAACCCATCCAGGTCGGCCTGTGTAATGGTGATCGTCTCGTCGGGTTCGTCATCGAAGACCGCATCCAGCGACGGGCATTCCGGTGTCACGCCCTCGACGTGGAACATCGCAATCGCGCCGGCCGCGGCCATCGCGGCGCCCATGTTCTTGAGCTGGACCGTGTCGAAGGGCCAGTGCGTCAGCACCGGAATGCGATCGACGACGCGCTTGCCGATCAAATAGCCAAGCGCGTCGTCGTCCATCTTTTCGATGTCGAGCCGGACGAGCACCTGGCCACGACGATTCTCCGGGAAAAACAGCCCGAATTCCGGCGCGAGCCCCGTCACGGCCATGCAGACATCGACCATGATCGAATTGCGGTTGCTGCGCGCACCAAGCACCGAGTTCGCATAGATGACGGCTGACGACTCGGCCCAGCCGAGCAGATCGTCCCGCTCGGGCACATTGGCTTCGGTATAGCAGAC
>RFIY01000305.1 GCA_003695505.1 Candidatus Dadabacteria bacterium
ACCTGGCGCCGGCTCACAGCCGAACTCGCCAATCTGGAAGCCTCGTTGCGTCCGCTCGCAGCCCGGTTTGCGGAAGATCCGGAATTGCAGGCCTTCGTTGAACAGGGTAACGAAGCCGCACTGCAACAGGCGGCCGAGGCTGCCGAACGCGCGGCGGATCAGATCGCAGCGAAGGAACAGGAAATCGGCGCCATTCAGGAAAAACTGCAGACCGCAGGCATGGATGGCGCCCTCGGCGCCGCGCGCGCCCGTGCAGCCGAAGCGCTGGCAGCGATCGGCGACGTCTACGACGACCAACTGGAGCGTGCGGTCGCGACCAACCTCTGCAACGTGCTGCGCGAGCAATTCCGCAGCGAACAGGAGCCGGAGTTGTTGAAGCGCGCAAGGGTCTGGTTCGAAACGTTCACGCGTGGCGTCTGGTCTCTCGACATCGATGAACAAGGCGTGCTCGGCGGCCGGCTACCGGGCGAGCAACGCCTGCGTCCCCTGGATGAACTGTCGACGGGCACGCGGATGCAACTGCTGCTGGCGATCAATCTCGCCTGGATCGAGGCCCGGGAGGACCAGGGTCCGAAGCTGCCGCTGTTTCTCGATGAGGCGCTCACGGTCGCGGATGAAAGCCGCTTCCAGGAAATCGCCCGCGCACTGGAACAGGTTGCCGAGAACGGACGGCAGGTCATTTACCTTTGCGCCCGCCAGCAGGATGCAGAAACCTGGCGCCACCTGACCGGCCATGCGGTGACGGTCATCGATCTGGGTAAGCTTCGTCGCCTCGACACACCGGAACTGCCCCCCCTGCCCGACACCACCGCCTCAGTGCGACAGATCCCGCGTCCTGATCCCGCGAAGCTCGACGCCTGGGCAAAGGCGATCGGCGTTCCACCGATCCGGCGCTGGTCCGAACCCGAGGCCATTCATCTGTTCCATCTGCTGGCGGACACGGACGCCCATGTCGAGCTGCTGTGGCAAATGCTCAACGACCTCGGCATCGACACACTCGGGCAGGCGGAATCCTTTTACGGCAAAGAACGACTGGCGCCCGACGTTCAGGAGCTGCTGGAACGCCGTGGTCGGATCGTCCGCGCCTGGCTGAACGCCGCTCGCGTCGGTCACGGGCGCCCTGTGGATCCGGCCGCGCTGCGTGCGGCGGAGATTTTCTCACCAACCTACATAGAGGAAGCTTGCGCGATCCTGCAGGAAAACGAGGGTGATGGGACGCTCTTGCTTGCCGCGACGCGCGGCGAAACGGCGGAGCGTCATTTTGAACGCATGCGCCACCGCGACGAAATTGCGGAACGACTCGAAGACTGGCTTGCCGCCAACGAACACCTGCCCGGCATCGGCGAGCAGCTCCTGAGCGTCGAAGAACGCCTGCAAGCCACGATTCGCGATACACCGGCGGACATTCCACCGGAGAAAGTTCGGCGGGTCGTCGCGCTGCTGGAGCGTGCAATTCAGCCTGGCCAATGACCGGCGCGACACAACGCAGCCATTCGCTGCCCAACCCTTGACAACCTGAAACGCCACTGTTAGCGTGCATGTAGTGTCTCGTTGCCTTCGGAGAACAGGGGGGTTGCGATGCGCGCATCTGGCCGCACTTCACCTCGCCACCGCACCACGTTTCTGGTCGCTGCGCTGGTCACGACCGTGGTCTCTACGCTGCCCACATCCGCGTTTCCGTCCAGTCCCGGCTATGGCGGGCTGAGCTTTACCGAGCTTGCGACCCCCGACCTGCTCTTGCCCGCGGGAGTACGCATCCATCCGCGCAGCGGGAACATCAGCGTCTCCGTGCCCCTGTTCTCCCGCCCCGCCTGGGGTATTCCTGTCGAGCTGCTTCTCCACTATTCACATGACAGGCGGCGCGTACCGTCGCCATATGGACACGGCTGGTGGCCGAGCGTCGCCGCCCGCACCGGTCGCGATACCGCCGGGAATATCCATATCACCTGGGGTGACGGCCATCACGATGTGCTGCAGGCTCCGGGCTACGCCCCACCGGCCACCCACCCCGACTGGCAGGTGACACTGTCCGGCAGCGCGCTGCAAAGCATCCGGACGGGTCGCGGTATCCGATATACCTTCTCGACGACCTCGGGTCTGCTGACGCGCGTCGAAGATCCGGATCAACAGGGCATCACGATTAGCTACGACGCACGCGGACGCGTCACGGCCGTCACTCACGACAACGGACGCACCTGGACCTGGAGCTACGGCGGCGATGGCCGCCTGATCCGCATCACCGAAGACGCCGCGGGCCGCATCTGGCAATTCGGTTATGATGCCGACGGCAATCTGATTTCGGCGACCGATCCTGCCGGGCGCGCACACGGATTCGGCTATGACGCTGATCACCGCCTGACGACGAGGCTGACCAGCGACGGCCGAACCGGTACGCTTCGCTGGGGAACGGATGGAAGCGCCCTGGTGCCGGACCAATACACCTTTGCCGGATCCGTGTGGCAGTTTTCATGGAACGCGAGCGATCGGACGCTGCAGCAAATCGACCCGGTCGGCGCGCAGTGGACGTTCGCCCTCGACGCCGCAGGACGGGTCACCGGTGTCGCCGATCCGGACAAAAACTGGACCCGATACCTGCTCGACACGGTTGGACGCCCCACGCAGATCACCGATGCGCTGGGCAACGCATTCACCATCACCTGGGACGCACGAGGAAACCTCGTCTCGACAGCATCTCCGGCGGGCGAAACCAGTACGATCGTCTACAACAGCGGTGGCTACCTGCCGATCATACAGTACGACGCGGCGGGACAGCCCTGGCGAAATGCATTCGATACAGCCGGACGCCCCATAGCGATCACCGACCCACTGGGGCAGTCGCTACGAACGGTTTATGATGCGCACGGCCTTCCCATTGCGGTCACCGATGCTTCGGGACGCACCGCAACGATCACCTATGACAACCTCGGGCGCCCGGTTGCGATGGACGCCGGTGACGGCCAGGCGATCCTCTACAGCTACGACGCCGCTGACCGTCTGGTCGCGGTCACGGATCCGACCGGCGTAACGATCCAGTTCGTATACGATGCAATCGACAATGTGATCGCGATCCTGCGCAACGGCACGCCAGTCATGCGGCGATATTACGACACCGCAGGCAATGTCACAGCCGTTAGCGACGGCATGGGGCGTATGCAATTCTTTCAATACGATACGGCCGGCAACCTTGCCGCCGCTGTGGCACCCGACGGTGGCACGACGCGCTGGCTGCGAGATGCGCTCGGCAATGTCACGATGGAAATCGACCCCATGGGTCGCGCCGCGCACTATACCTACGATCTGAACGGCAGACTCCGCGAAATGACCGATACCGCCGGGCGTGTCAGCAGGTACATTTATGATGCCGCCGGGCAACTGATAGAGCGCCGAGACGGCGCGGATCAACCGTTGGTCACCTGGACGTACGATTCTGCAGGACGGCCCTCGCGTATTGTCTGGTCGAGCCGACTCGACCGTAGCAATTTTGACGCGATCACGCTGGATTATCACTACGACGGCGTCGGCAACATCACCGAAGCCGTCGAGCAGACCGATTTCCTGGGTTCGCCGCGCACCAGCCGCGTTCGGGTCTGGTACGATGCCGCCGGACGTGTCACCGCAAGCAGCACCTGGATCGCCGACCCGACGGCCTCGCTGTCTGTCCTGACCACCCGCTACAGTTACGACGGCGCCGGCCGTCTGAAAACGTTGCAACTGCCATCCGCCGAGTGGCTCGGAGACACCGCGAACAACGTACAAATCTACAATTACGACGCTGCGGGGCGCCCGATGGCAACAACAACGATCGCAATTCACAGTCAGGCCGGCCTGACCAGTCAGACGGTACTGAGCTGGTATGACGCTGCCGGTCGTGTCACCGGAACGAGCACGCGCGTCACCCCTGATGCAGAGATACAGCAGCTTCGTTATATATACGACGCGGCTGGTCGCGTCACCCAGATCGATGAACGCGGCGGCGCCGCGGCCAACCCCGCCTGGCAGATCCGCACACGCTACTGGTACGATGCCGCCGACCAGGTGACGTTGGTGGCCTGGACCTACGACCCGGTCGGCGGGACTGATCCCTTTTCGATGGGCGTGATTACGTCTTCGACCTGGCTGTATCGGGATGCCGCGGGGCGCCTGACCGGACAGGTCGAGGCCCGGACCGACAATCTGATGTCATCCGGCAGTGTGTGGTTCTGGCAACGTGACGCGTCAGGCTTGACGACCGGCGGCGTCCTTGGGCCTGATCTGGTCTCCGCCGCGCCGTTCGTGGTGACCCGCAATGCGGATGGCACGGTGTATGAATACTGGGACACGGTCACAGGACTGAGTCGCTTTTTCCAGGATCCGTGGGGCCGCGTTACCGCCGAGGTGCTCCCGGATCAAAACACCACCATCAACTACAGCTACGATGCGAAAAGCAGACTCGTACAGTTGTGGATCTGGAAATCAGGCACCGTCGGCGCTGTCCCGACAATCAACCTCGCCTACGACGCCCTGAACCGGCTTAGTCGATATGACGTCAGGTACTTCTCGGTCGGTCCGTACAATGCGCCAGTCAATCATGGTGCCCGCCTCGCCTACGGCTCGCCGCGGCCGGTCGAAGCGATCGTCTACGACGTCTATTCGACGACCGATCCGTACCACAACAAGGATCGCAATGCCGTCTACACCTATGACAGGCCGGCCCAGAACCAGCCCGCAGATCTGCAAGCGGTCAGCCCATCGCACCGTAGCAGTACACAGGCGAATTTTGGTAGCTGGGGCAATGCTGTCAATGGTGGCGCATGTCTGACCGGACCGGGAGGCTGCACGGGTGGCGAGGTCACGTCCTTTGGTGGAATGGCGGATATGACCCTCTGGCCTGCCTCGCCCTTTGGCGACCCGTTTGCCAATCCATTCGTCGAGGCACCGGTACCAACGCAGAACAGCGAGGCGAAGTGGAATCAGTGGCCGTTCCTGATGGTTCCAGCCGGTCCCGCTCTGTCATCACCACAGGCCGCCGCACCATCCGCGCTGCTGGCTCCAACCACGATTTCGCTGCAAGGCCTCACGACAGGAT
>RFIY01000306.1 GCA_003695505.1 Candidatus Dadabacteria bacterium
CCTCCTTCAGCTTGAGGATCGGCATCCACTGCCACATCCGGCCAAGCAGGTAGATGTCGGCTCCGGGCGGCGGTTCGACAACGGGAATGCCGGATTCGCTACCGACCTGGTAGTCGGCAATGAACTGGTTCACGCGTTCGACATATGCAGCAGGTTGCACCTTCGCACGGATGCCGCTCGGGTTCTGCCCGCCGCGAATATGCCAGAAGGGCATCATCGCGAACAGCACCATACACCAGATGAACGCTACCGTGACCCAGATGCGTTCCTGCTTGTTGGCCGGCTTCCACCAGACGCCCTTCGGTGAAACGATTGCAGAATGAAAACTCATCGGCAAGGTCCTTTCGATTTCGACCGCAACGGCTTCACGGCAGCGTCGCCTGCGGCAACGACAGGATCTCGATCATGCCCCAGCCGGTGTAAAACACGAACATCACGACAAGGCCCAGCAACAACAACAAAAACGGGTTGTCGAACAGGCGCTGCCCGCGCGGAATGTCATCGCGTTCAGGTTCCTGATTCATCAGTGTCCTCCTGATCGTCGAAACGGTTATCCTGAATCTGCTTCATAGCCTGCCCCGAAAAGGTGTCCAAAAAATTGATCTGCATCAATGAAATCGCGAATTGACGCCGCGGCCGGCCCGATTCGGCATTTCGCGTACGGCGCGAATCTGTTTCCCGACGTCCTCGAACGTCGTCGTGGCATTTGCCCCGCGAGCGCCGTGCCCGCCCGCGCGATCGGCTGGCGGCGGACCTTCGATGTCCTTGGCATTCCGCTTGTCGAACCCGCCTTCGCCAACCTGACCCAGGCGGATGGGCAATTCTGCTGGGGTGTGCTCTATGAGCTCTCGACCACGCAGCTCAACCAGATTCGGGCCGTCGAGGCACCCGCGTATCGCGATGGGATGGTTCAGGTCGAAACGGCAGACGGCCGACGGCTTGAAGCGCACGCTTTTATTGGCGTCTGGACACGCCGCCGCGAGGGACGACCGTCAAAGCGCTATCTCGACCTGTTGATCGCCGGTGCACGGCACCACGGTCTTCCCGACGAGGCCTTGGCCGAGCTGGAGGCTACGCCAGCGGCGCACATGCCACTGTTGTCTGGCCTGGCCAGTCGCGTACTGACCTGGGAACGCCTGCTCGTCTGGCGCGCCCGGTGGCGGCGCCAGCGAAGCGACTGATCATCGTCCGACATCGGCTACACTGGAAAATCATGTTTCTACTTCGCGTCCCGGGCAACACCATTCCATGAAGATCTTCGTAGATGCCGATGCCTGCCCCAGGCCGGTCAAGGAACTGCTTTACCGCGCTGCTGACCGTCGCGATATCGAGATCACCTTCGTCGCGAACAAGTATTTGAATTTGCCGCGATCAGCGAATCTGCGGTTCATCCAGGTTCGGCAGGGTTTCGATGTCGCGGACCACAAAATCATCGAGCTGCTCGAGGCCGGCGACCTGGTCATTACCGCCGATATTCCGCTCGCCGATGAGGCGGTCAAGGCCGGCGCACTCGCCCTCGACCCGCGAGGTGAGCTCTATACGTCCGAAAACATCGGCGCGATTCGCGCACACCGCGATTTCATGGCGACGATGCGCGACAGCGGCGTCGAGCTGTCGGGCGGTCCATCGGCATATGCGCCACAGGACAAACAGCGCTTCGCGAACGCTCTCGATCGTCTGCTGACCCGACACCACCGTCCCCTCGAGGATTGAGTTCCCCACACGCTCGACGGGCCGCACTCGGCAACGGGCAGACCGGGCTCACGGGAATTAATGCAAATGCATCATTTCCGTGCTTGCAGGTACAATGATCCCGCCCCAGCCCACGACCAACTTTGGGAGGCCTTTCGTGCGCGCAACCCTGCTTTTTTTGGCGGCATTGCTGACCGTCGCCTGCCAATCGGAACCGTCTGCCCCCGCGACGACGACGTTGTCTGCGCCGGTTCGGGTCGTCACCGACGAACATGGCATTCCACACATTTACGCAAGCAATGATACGGACGTGTTTCTCGGGCAGGGGTATGTCATGGCCTCGTTGCGCGGCGCCGAAACTGAGCTGTTCCGCGTTCAGAGCCATGGGCGCTCGTCCGAGATCTACGGTGAAGACCGGTTGACCGAGGATTACCTGATCCGCTCACTCAATTTTCAGGGGTTCGCTGCGGCGCAATGGGACCTGCTGGCGCGCGATTACCCGCACATTGCAAGCGCGTTTCGCGCATTTGCGGCGGGGATCAACCGCCGCTACGCGGAGTACCGCGCCGACGGCTGGCCGGTCACCCTGCAGGCGCTGATCGATCGCGGCTACGAGATCACCGACTGGACGCCGCAGGAAGCATTCGGGGTCTCGATGTTGCTCGGATTCGGCCTGTCGGGAAGCCCGGAGGTCAAGTTGCTGCTAACGATTCTCCGCCTGAGTATGGGCACCGATCTTGCCGAGGATCTGCTGCGCCTCGCACCACCAACAACGGCCGTAGCGGCGCCTTCGTTTCGTCCGAATGTGCCGTTTACCGGCGCGGGCAAACGCGCAATCACGCCCCGCCCGCTGCCACTGTCCGCCGACTTGCCAGCGGCCGCCTGGAAGCCGGCCTATGATGCCGTGCGCAAACTGAGCCGGCTCGATCTCGGTGGCAGCAACAGTTGGGCGGTTGCTCCGAAACACATGGCAAACGGCCTCGCCCTGCTCGAAAGCGACACGCACCAGGGGCTGCCGTACCCCGGGCCTTACGTCCTGATGCACCTGATCAGCACGCGCGACGGCGGCTCCGGGACGCAGGACATCATCGGCTCGGCGTTCCCCGGCGCCCCCGGCGTGGTGTTCGGCCACAACAACAAGGTCGCCTGGGCGCCGACCATCGGTTACATCGACATTACCGACTTCTATGTCGAATTCGCGGACCCGGCGGATCCGACGCGCGTCCTCCGTCCGGGCGGCATCTCGCTGCCGACGATCGAACGTCCCGAGACGTTCCGCGTGCGACAGGATGACGGTACCTTCGAGACCCGGACGGTCATCGTGCGTGATATTCCTGGCCATGGGCCGATCCTGCCGGCGGAAGTATTGCCGATTCCGGTGCCCGTCAAGATCAGCGTCCGCTGGGCCGGTATGGCGGTGCCCGGACCGGTTGCGGCAATCTTCGAGCTGTCACAGGCCGAGACCGTGGATGAGATGTTCGATGCCCTGCGCACCTTCCGTGGCGCGACGATCGGTTTCAGCATGGCGGACGTACAGGGCAATATCGCCTACTCGGCGTGGACGTTGCTCCCGAACCGCAAACCCGTCGGCGATTTCGTACCGTGGTTCCTGATTCCCGGCGATACGGGACCCCACTGGAACGGCTTCGTGGACTACGAAAATGTGCCCTATGAAATCAACCCGGATCGCGGCTTCGTCCGCACATCCAACAACGATCCGGTCGGCAACACGTTCGACAACGATCCGGGAAACGATGACTTCTACTACGGCTTCGCCTATGCGCTCGGCTACCGCTGTGAGCGGCTCGACAAGCTGCTCCGGCAACACACGGCCGCCGGCGCGTTAACGGATGCCGACGTCGAGTCCATACAGCTCGACCGCTACAGCCTGGTCGCCGAGCGCTTCATCCCGTACCTGGAGGCCGCCGCGTCCCGCCGCCCTGATCTGCTGACGGCAGACCTGAAACCCTATTTCGATACCGTGACGTCATGGAACCGCGTCGCCGCACCCGAAGAAGCTGGTCCGACGATCTTCTATCCGTGGCTGTTCCAGTTCGTCCATGACTTCCTTCTGGACGAATACGAAATCGTCGAAGATGTCTCCGGCAACGAAATGCAGATCCTGATGCGTTCGGCCTGGTACTGGCTGGAACAGACGAAAGACATGATCGACGAGATCGACAGCGGCGCGGTCGCGTTTCCGAGCAAATCGGGACGCAACCTGTTCGACGATCGCAACACCGACGGTCACATCGAGACACGAGACGAACTGATCATGCGCGCGTTTGCAACCGCGGTCAGTCACGTCCGTCGTGTCGCCCGTGAGCAGACGACCGTCAAACCGCTTGGCGATCCCGATGACCCGGCGACCTGGAAATGGGGGAACCTGCTCTACCTCCGCGTCGAACACGATCTCGGAGCCATCAGTGACGCACTGGCCGGGCCGATCACCCATTATTCCGCGGGTGGGAATTTCGACACGCCGAATGTCGGCACCTATCAGGCCATTGCTGGCGGCAAGCTCGTCGACCAGTTCAATCTGAGCAATGCACCGTCCAATCGCTTTCTCTGGACGATGGATCCAGACGGCATCCGGGCGCGTTTCATGCTCGCGTCGGGCCAGAGTGAGCTGCCAGACGACCCGCATTTTCTCGACCTGGTCGATTCATACGCAAACGCGCGCTATCGCGACTTCTACTATCGTGATGCCGACATCGC
>RFIY01000307.1 GCA_003695505.1 Candidatus Dadabacteria bacterium
GCCGTCACCTGCGGAGGCGCTCTCGATCAGTTCCGTTCGCGGTCGACGATCTTGGATGCGCTGATCCACGGCATCATCTCGCGCAACCGCGCGCCGACCTGCTCGATCTGATGCTCGCGCCCCTGGCGCCGCATGGCCTTGAAGCTGGCACCGCCCGCCTGGTTCTCGAGGATGAATTCGCGCGCGAAGCGACCGCTCTGGATCTCGCCAAGAATCCGACGCATTTCCTGCTTTGTCTCTTCTGTAATGACGCGCGGCCCCCGCGTCAGATCGCCATACTCGGCCGTGTTGGAAATCGAGTAGCGCATGTTGGCGATGCCGCCTTCGTAGATCAGGTCGACGATGAGTTTCATCTCGTGGAGGCACTCGAAATAGGCAACTTCAGGCGTATATCCAGCTTCGACCAGCGTCTCGAAGCCAGCCTGGATCAGTGCGGTCACGCCACCGCACAGCACCGCCTGCTCACCGAACAGGTCGGTCTCGGTCTCTTCACGGAACGTGGTCTCGATGATTCCCGAACGTCCGGCTCCGATGCCAGCAGCGTACGCAAGCGCAAGTTGCAATGCCTGGCCGGAACCATCGTTGTGTACGGCCACCAGTGCCGGGACGCCGCCGCCGCGCTGATATTCAGAACGCACCAGATGCCCGGGACCCTTCGGAGCGATCATTACGACATCGATGTCGGCGGCCGGCTCGATCTGGCCGAAATGGATATTGAAGCCGTGCGCGAATGCCAGCACGCTGCCGGAGCGCAGATTGGGCTGGATCTCGTCCCGCCAGATGCGCGCCTGATGCTCGTCCGGCAACAGCACCATCGCGATGTCCGCGGCAGCCACAGCCTCGGCAATCGGTTTCACGGTCAGGCCTTCGGCTTCCGCCTTGCGGATCGAGCCGCTGCCTTCACGCAGGCCAACAACAACATTGACGCCGCTGTCACGCAGGTTCAATGCATGGGCATGCCCCTGGCTGCCATAGCCGAGGATGGCGACGGTCTTGCCGTCAAGCAGGGACAGATCACAGTCTTTTTCGTAATACATTTTCATTGTGCGGCTCCTCGCGGCGTCAATGTTATTGTTTCTCGGGCGCTCAGAGATCGGGATCGGCGGCGGTCCGCACCATGGCCACGGCCCCTGAGCGTGCAATTTCCTTGATTCCCATCGGTTTCAGAAGATTGAGGAAGGCTTCGATTTTCCCTGCATCACCTGTCACTTCGATCACGAATGTGTCATGAGACGCATCGATGATCTTGCACCGGAAAATCTCGACAAGTCGGGTCACTTCCGTACGCGTTTCATCATCAGCGCGAACCTTGACCAGCACCAGCTCACGTTCCACATGCGCGAATCCGGTCATATCCTCGACCCGGTGGACCGGAAGCAACCGGCGCAATTGCTTGATGATCTGGTCGATCACCGCGTCGTCACCACGCGTCACCATCGTAATCCGCGATATTTCGGGGTCTTCCGTGGGCGCGACGCAGAGGCTCTCGATGTTGAACCCCCGTCCACTGAACAGGTTGGCAACCCGTGTCAGAACGCCAAATTCGTTCTGGACCCAGACAGCGATCGTATGCCTCATGCGGATTCCGTCACAAACATTCAGGGTTACGCCGGCTACGGTTCTGCCACTGCGCCGGCAACATCGAACTCAATCTCTGGGAACAGCTCGTCTCTGCGGACGCGGGTCCGTCAGGTTGATCGGAATGTATTTTAACGAAAACGCGCGGCGCATGCGAACGGTCCACTGCGCGCACGCGTATAATATACATTCGGTTTTTTTCGTTCTGCGTGCCGCGACGATGCGGTCACGCTCGTACCGGCCATCTTTTTCACCACGTCACGCTGCCTGCGAAAGGTTCACCATGTCGCCGACGCGCCGCAAATCGTCCGCCCACCCACTGTCTGGAACCACGTTGCCCGGATCAGACATCATCGTCCAGGTACTGGCCGACGAGGGGGTAGACACGGTGTTCGGTTACTCTGGTGGCGCGATCCTGCCGACCTACGATGCGATCTTCCGTTACAACGAGCAGCATCGCACCGCCAACCACGCGGATCCGATGAAGCTCATCGTGCCCGCCAATGAACAAGGCGCGGGCTTCATGGCCGCAGGCTATGCCCGTGCGACCGGCCGCGTTGGCGTGTTCCTGGTCACCTCTGGTCCGGGCGCGACCAACGCCGTGACCCCCATCCGAGATTGTATGGCCGACTCAATTCCGGTCGTCATGATCAGCGGCCAGGTGCCGACCTCGGCGATCGGCACCGATGCGTTCCAGGAAGCACCGATCTTCAACATTATGTCGAGCTGCGCCAAGCAGGTTTACATGGTGACGGATCCGGAACAGCTCGAAGCGACCGTCCGGACGGCCTTTGAAATCGCGCGTACCGGTCGCCCCGGCCCGGTCGTCATCGATGTACCGAAAGATGTCCAGAACTGGGAAGGGCCTTACGACGGCAAGGTGATGCTCGATATCGGCCGTTATCGTAAACGAATCGAACATCTCAAAAACCGCGCCGTGCCCGTGCGCGAAGGGCGGCGCCTCCTCAAGGCGATTCAGCGCGCGAAACGTCCGCTGATCTATGCGGGCGGCGGCGTAGTCGCGGCGGGCGCTTCGGCGGAGCTGACGCGGTTTGCCGAAACCTTTCAGGTCCCCGTCGTCACGACTCTGATGGGCATCGGCGCGATCGACACGACCCATCCACTCTGCCTGCGCATGCTCGGCATGCACGGCACGGCGTACGCCAACTATGCCGTTGAAGACTGCGATCTGCTGCTCGCGGTCGGCGCCCGCTTCGACGACCGGGTCGCCGGAAATGCAGCCGAATTCGCACCGAACGCGCGTTTTCTGGCGCACATCGACATTGACGAGGCGGAGATTGGCAAAGTCAAGACTGTCGACTGGCACCATGTCGGCGATGCACGCACAGCACTCGATTCGCTGCTCGCCTTACAGAAAGAAGAACAGATCGTCAGCAACGACCATGCGGCGTGGATCCGGCAGGTTGCGAAGATGCGCGAACAATACCCGATGGGCTATGATCGCGACAGTGACGCCATCCAGCCGCAATATGTCCTCGAAGAACTCAACCGCCTGACGAAAGGGGAAGCGATTGTTTCCACCGGCGTTGGGCAGCACCAGATGTGGGCCGCGCAGTTTCTGGACTTTCGGGAACCCCGGCTGTGGCTGACATCCGGGAGCATGGGCACCATGGGGTTTGGCCTGCCGGCGGCCATCGGGGCCTGGTTCGGGCGCCCGGACCACATTGTCGTTGATGTCGACGGCGACGGCTCGATCCGCATGAATCTCGGCGAACTGGAAACCGCGACGACATACGGGGTGCCCGTCAAGATCCTGCTGCTCAACAACGAGGGCGACGGTATGGTCCGACAGTGGCAGCGGCTGTTTTTCGGCAATCGCTTCTCAGGTTCCGACAAAAGCCTGCACAGCAAGGATTTTGTCCTCGCAGCCGAGGCGGACCGGTTCACGTTTGCGCAGCGCGTCGAACGTAAAGCGGATGTGCCAAAAGCGCTGCAGGCCTGGCTCGACCACGATGGCCCGGCCTTCCTGGACGTGCGCATCGACCGTGACGCGAGCGTCTTCCCGATGGTTCCACCGGGCAAGAGCTACCGTGACATGATTACCGGCGACTTTATCCCGTCCCGCACCCCGGTCTCCGAAACGGAGACAGAAGCCGCTGATCTGTTCTGACGCTGACTCCTGAGCAGCCCTGCGGGCGGCTCAGTTGTTTACGCCAGCCGCGCCTTTACTGAGCGACTGCACGCGCGCGAGCATCCGGTCCTTGCCAAAAAGCTTGCGGCGCTGCAATTCGCGGCGCTGCGTCTCCTGATCAGGCGTCAACCAGCGGATACCGTCGATTTCAGCAAGCTGTCGTTCGAGCTGTTCGTGTTCCTCCCAAAGCTTGTCGAGTTCGTAATCTGCTCCGAGAAACGGCGCAACGGTGTCCTTCCAGGCTGTGCCTGTCATAGAGCCTCCTTGTTGTGGTGGAAGATACGGCTTCGTGGCTTGACGATCTGGGGATCGGCGCTTATCAGAGATGCTGAATCTGGCAGCAACCATCGCCACAAGTGCTATCGTACAGGAATGGCAACCCTGCTGCAAGGACGATGAC
>RFIY01000308.1 GCA_003695505.1 Candidatus Dadabacteria bacterium
GTACTGTTGACGAATTGGAGCGCGCCATCGGTACGCATGGCGAGCACCTGAAGCCACCAGCGCCCGTCCTCAGGACCGTACGGCGCAACCACAGCGGCATCGGGGGCAGGATCCCGCCCGTCGGCCACCAGGGACCAGACAGGGCCACCCCGCGTCTGCCTCCAGAACGTTTCGACGCGGCGCACGTTCCAGAGGTGGTTGAAACCATTGTCGAGTGCCCGTCCACCGCCGGACAGGATCAGCAGCGGAGGGTTCGCGGCGTGACCGGTGCTCATTGACAACGCGCCGCACAATACCGCCAGCATGATCGTAGAAGGTCGCACGCCAGCTATTATCGCACGGAAAACGGTTGCAAAAACAGCCATCCGAAAAGTTGTTGCAAGGTAATTAATTTAATGTTAATTTATCTCCTGTATAACTATTGAGCTTTGTATCTTTCGCTATGCCAACGCACTACGACGGTCCTGAACATATTCGCCGCGCACTCGATCTGTTCATCAAGCTGGAACGGGCGCACAATGCCGTGCTGGCGGTCACGCAGACGCAGATTCGGGAGGCTGGCCTGACGACGTCGCAGTTTGGCGTACTCGAAGCGTTGTACCACCTCGGTCCGCTCTGCCAGCGTGCGCTGGCCGACAAGATCCTAAAGACCGGGGGCAATTTGACGACGGTCATCGACAATCTCGAGCGCAATGGCCTCGTACGTCGCGAGCGCAGCACACAGGATCGGCGCTTTATCACGGTCCACCTGACCGACGCAGGACGAGAGCTGATCGCACGAATTTTTCCGGCGCATGCCGAAGACGTCGCGCGGGCCTTCGCACCACTCACCGCGACGGAACAGACAACACTTGCCTCATTGCTGAAAAAACTGGGAACGACACTGACGAAAGGAGACCAGCCATGACAGATCCGGTGATCGCCGCCAAAGTCCCCACCGTACTCGACCTCGAAGCCGGCGAATATTGGTGGTGCCGTTGCGGACGCTCCGCAAACCAGCCTTTTTGTGATGGCTCACACGAAGGCACGGGATTCGAACCAATGAAACTGGAGCTGGACGAACCAAAGCGCGTCGCGCTCTGTCAGTGCAAACACACTGAGAACCCGCCGTTCTGTGACGGCAGCCACAAACGACTCTGAACGTCTGATACCAAAACGACCCAAACCGGAGGTCAACCACATGTTCAAGCACCTGACGATTACAATTGCGGCTCTCGCCGCCCTGCTCATTCAGGCTCCCGCGCAAGCGGAAACCGTCGAGTACGCCGTCGACCCGGCCCATACCTATGTCGGCTTCGAGGTCTCGCACCTGATGGTCTCGAAGGTCCAGGGCCAGTTCAAGAAATATGACGGGCTGATTCGCTATGACGCCAGCAAACCCGAAAAAAGTTATGCCGAAGGTACGATCCGCGTCGCGAGCATCGACACCGATAACAAGAAACGCGATGACCACCTGCGTTCGCCCGATTTTTTCGACGCCGAGAAGTATCCCGAAATCAAATTCCACACCACCGGGGTCAAGAAGAAAGGCAACAAGCTGATCGCCACCGGTGAGCTGACGATCAAGGGCGTCACAAAGAAAGTGGAATTTCCGGTCGAAGTCCGTGGCCCGGTCGCGGATCCGTTTCAGCCCGGCAAGCAGCGCATCGGCCTCAGCGCCGAGCTGACGATCAATCGCCAGGATTTCGGCATTCGCTGGAACAAGACCATGGAAGCCGGCGGTCTCGTCGTTGGCAACGATGTACGCATCATTCTCGAGGTTGAGGCCATCAGTCAATAGGTACGCCATCTTCCCAGCCGCTCGAATGGCGTCCCCGCAATGGGGCGCCGTTTTTTTTTGCATTTGCGGATAATTACCACAGGCGTGTAAGCTCAGGACAGGATCCCGGTCAACAACGGAGTAGTGGCATGAGATTGTTTGACGACCCACTGGCGCCCAATTGCCGCCGCGTGCGTATTTTTCTGGCCGAAAAGGGCGTTGACATCCCGCGTGAAACCGTCGAGATTGCCAAGAAACAGCACAAGACCGAAGAATATCGGCAGATCAATCCGCTGGCGCTCGTGCCCGCGCTGGAACTCGATGACGGACGCCGCCTGTGCGAATCGGTCGCCATCTGTCGCTATGTCGAGGAGGCGCTTCAGCCTGAACCGAACCTGTTCGGCGCCGAGCCATTCGAACGCGCGAAAATCGAACAGTGGCAACGTCATATGGAATTCGAAATCCTGTTGCTGAACGCCCAGGTGTTTCGCAACACGCATCCGTTCTGGCAGGGGCGCATCCCGCAGGCACCCGACTACGGCGAAATGTGCCGCAAGGCGTCGGCAAAACGGTACGAGTGGCTGAACAACGAACTGGCCAACCGCGAGTACATCGCCGGGGACCGCTTCTCGATCGCGGACATTACGGCCCTGGTCGGCATCGACTTCGGCCGCATCTCGAACATCCGCATCCAGCCGGAACAGACGCACC
This sequence comes from Candidatus Dadabacteria bacterium, assembly GCA_003695505.1. Classification (GTDB taxonomy): domain Bacteria; phylum J088; class J088; order J088; family J088; genus J088. The sequence continues at coordinate 2,471 of RFIY01000308.1, forward strand.
TGCAACGCTGGTACGATGCGGTCAGCAGCCGACCGTCCGCGAAGGCCTGACGTGTCGATGCGTACCGATCTGCTCCTGCTCGCGGCGTCGTTGCTCAGCGCTGCCCCCACATATGCAGCGCAGGACGTTGCAAACGTACAGACGCGCACGGTCACGCTGGCCGCCGGCAACGATCCTGGCAACTGCGCATCCTGGCTGATGTGGCCTGACCGCGCCGAGGGCGTTCTGGAACAGGCACCCGACGTTACGACGCGGCTGTGGCTGCCCGAAGCATTGCCTGAAGCGGGCTGGCAAACGGCTGAGTTGCGATGGCCTGCGACCGCCGGAGA